>NCJP01000010.1 GCA_002278985.1 Erythrobacter sp. 34-65-8 | reverse complement strand
GAAGAAGGTGCCCTTCTCGGCGGCCAGGCGAATGCCTTCGTCGTCGACCAGGCTGGCGTGCTCGATGGTATCGATCCCGGCGCGGATGGCCAGCTTGATGCCGGTCGCCCCGTGGGCATGGGCGGCGACCTTCAGGTCCCAGAAATGCGCTTCCTCGGCAATCGCGGTCAGCTCGGCGAGGGTCAGCTGCGCCTGCCCCGGCTCGGTGTTGCGGCTGAACACCCCGCCAGTGGCGCAGACCTTGATCACTTCGGCGCCGTACTTGCGCTGTTCGCGCACCCGCAGGCGGAGTTCATCCGGATTGTCGCCTACCGCCGGGCTCTTGGCCTTGAAGCTGGGCGGCAGGTAGGTCTGGTCGCAGTGCCCGCCGGTCGCGCCGAGCGAGTAGTTGGCGTTAATGATGCGCGGGCCCGGCACCCAGCCTTCGCCGATGGCCTGATCCAGCCCGGCGACGTTGTAATCGCCATCACCCAGATTGCGCACGGTGGTGAACCCGGCCTTGAGCATCTTTTCGGCATTGGCGACTGCCAGCACGGTAGCGAACCGGTCCGTGAATTGGAGGCTGGAATAGCCGCCGTACTCCGGGCGCCCGTCAAGGTGCACGTGCATGTCGATCAGGCCGGGCAGCAGGGTATGGCCGGTAAGGTCGATCACCTCGGCACCCGCCGGAGCAGCGCCGCCGCTCGTCACCGACGCGATCAGGCCATCGGTCACGGTCACCAGCGGTGCATCGACATACTTGCCGGTTTCGACCTCCAGCAGGCGGTCAGCCTTGATGTAGACCGTTTCCGCCGCCGCCGGGACGGCGCCGGCGATCACGGCAGCAAGGGCGGCAAGCGACAGGGCAGAGCGGTTCATGGGCAGTTTCCTCGCGTCAATGTTCAGGGCCCAGCGCCGGGTCGAGATCGCGCGGGCGCTTGAAGTGGGTCAGCTTGCCGCAGCCTTCGGCGAGCTGCGACCAGTCGTCAATCGCCAGCTCCAGCAGGGCAAAGCCGGTGGTGGGGAACTTGCGCGCGGCCTCGTCGAACAGGCTGTTTTCCGCAGCGGGCGGCACCAGCGCAAGCAGGGCTTCCTGCATTCCGGGGTTGTGCCCCGATACCAGCACCGTTCCGGCCTCACCGGCCCGTTCGCGGATTACATCGAAAATCGTTTCGGCACTGGCGAGATAGAGCCGCTCGTCCCACACCGGCGCCGCATCGGGCAAGGTCAGGTCCAGTGTTCGTCGGACCCGCTCGGCCGGACTGGCCAGAACTGCGTCCCACGCCAGGTTTTTGCGGTTGAAGTATTCGCCCATCAGGGCAGCACCGCGCCGTCCCCGGTCGTTGAGGCCGCGATCGAAGTCACGGGTGGCCATGTCGTCCCAGTCGGACTTGGCGTGGCGCAGGAGGGCGAGTTTCTTCACGTTGGCTGCTCATCCTCCACCATCGGCGCGTCTGCCGTGCCAGAAGCACGGCTGGCGACACGTTGTAAAGCCTCCTCCAGTGTCACCCGCATGACGGGGGTGCCTTGAGGGAACGCAGAGAGCAGGCGGCTGGGGAAAGCGGAGGAAAGCATCACGAAGTGGCCGGCATCGTCCTTGCTGCGGATCAGGCGGCCGAACGCCTGCGCCAGCCGCGCCCGGATCAGGCGGTCGTCATAGGCCGATCCGCCCCCGGCGGCGCGGCGGGCGCGGTGGAGAATGTCCGGGCGGGGCCAGGGCACCTGCTCCATCACCACGCAGCGCAGCGATTCGCCGGGCACGTCGACGCCGTCGCGCAAGGCATCGGTGCCCAGCAGGCTGGCCTTGGGGTCGTCGCGGAACATGTCGACCAGGGTGCCGGTGTCAATCGGATCGACATGCTGGGCATAGAGCGGCAGCCCGACACGCGCCAGGCGGTCGGCGATGCGGCCATAGACCGCCCGCAGCCGCCGGATCGCGGTAAACAGGCCGAGCACACCGCCACCCGCCGCTTCGATCAGCCGGGCATAGGCCCCGGCCAGCGCGGCAAGATCCCCCCGCGGCACGTCAGTCACGATCAGGACTTGCGCGCGCGCGGCGTAGTCGAACGGGCTTTCCGCCTCCACCAGCGCCGGAACCAGGTCGATGTGCGGCGCGCCGGACCGGGCGATAGCGCTGTCCCAGTCGGCCCCGTCAGCGCCCCGGCCACACAAGGTCGCGCTGGTCATCATCACGCCATGCGCAGGTTCCAGCACGACCTTGGCAAAGGGCTGCATCGGATCGAGCCAGCGGCGGTGGATGCCGATGTCGAATTCACGTGCCTCGCTGCGATCGACTGCCAGCCAGTCGACGAACTGCGGGTTGGCCGGGCCGCCCAGGCGGCCGAGCAGGGCCTCCCAGGCAGCCAGCAGGTCGACCCGCCAGGCGAGTGAATGGCGCGCGCCTTCGATCCGGGCGCGGCCCTGTGCATCAAGCCAGTCGGGCGCGTTCTCGACCACGGCCTCCAGCCGCAGGGCGAGCTTCATAAGCGGCTGGCGGATGCGGGCGAGGGCGGCCGAGCCGTCCTGCGCCTTCTCGACCAGGTCACCGGGCAGCCCGGCGGCTTCGGTCTCGATGCCGTAGCCCGCTTCCTGCCCGCCGCTTTCATCGCGCGCATAGGTGGTGGCGCGAACCGCGGCGAGCAGGCTTTCGAGCGGGCCGTGGGGCTCTCCATCGTGCAGCCGCTGGAGCCAGCCTTCGGCGGGCAGGGCATGGGCAGCCGTCACCGCCGCCTCGATCGCCTCACCGCCTGCGTCGTCATAACTGGCGACATCGGCAAGCCGGGCGGCCAGGCCGCGGCGGCGGCCCTTGGCCTTTTTCTCCGGCCCGATAATCCAGCGCCGCAGCTCGATCGCCTCCTGCCCGGTGAGGGCAGCGGCGAAAGTGGAATCGGCCGCCTCGAACACGTGATGGCCTTCGTCGAAGACGATCCGGGTCGGGCGATTGGCGGGATCACGCGCGCGGGCGGCGTTGATCATCACCAGCGCGTGGTTGGCGATGACCAGGTCGGCCTGGGCCGAAGCGCGGCTGGCGCGCTCGATGAAGCATTTGCGATAGTGCGGACAGCCGGCATAGACGCATTCGCCGCGCTGGTCGGTCAGCGCCGCGATCCCCCGCTTGCGGAACAGGGTGCCGAGCCAGCCGGGCAGGTCGCCCCCGATCATGTCGCCATCGCGCGAATAGGCCGCCCATCGGGCCACCAGATGGGCCAGCATGGCGGCGCGCCCGCCGAAGCCGCCCTGCAGGGCGTCTTCCAGGTTAAGCAGGCAGAGATAGTTCTCGCGTCCCTTGCGCACCACCACCGGGCGCGAGCCATCGGGGCGGGCAGGGGGCCAGGCACGGGCGCTCTCGTCCCTCAGCTGGCGCTGGAGGTTCTTGGTGAAAGTTGAGACCCAGACCGTGCCGCCCGACGCTGCCGACCACAGCGAGGCCGGGGCGAGGTAGCCGAGGGTCTTGCCGATCCCGGTCCCGGCCTGCGCCAGTAGCATGTGCGGCTGGCCGCGCTGGCGGCGGGGCGCGAACATTTGCCCGGCGGACCGGGCATAGAGCTGCTGCCCTTCGCGCCGTTCCGCCCCGCTGCCGGTGAGATGGTCGAGCTGCGCAGCAATGTCGGCTTCCGCCAGGACGACCTGGGCGGGCTGGGGCCGCTCGGGCGCATCTTCCCATTCGGGCAGGCGGCTGAACAGCCAGCGCTCAGGCTGCTCGGGGCGGCGAACATGGGGCAGCAGGATCTGTGCCCAGGGCCAGCGCAGGCGGGCCAGCGATTGCAGGGCGCTCCACGCGCCTTCGCGCTCAGCCCAGTCGTCGCTTCCGCACGTCTGCAGCAAGACGCCAGCGGCCTGTTGCAGCAACAGGGGCACGCCATCCTCACCCTGCGGCTGTTGCAGCCCGAGGGTATGGGCCAGACCTTTCGGCGTCGGCACGCAGAACCGTGCCGGATGGATGAAGGCAAACAGTTCGAGAATATCGAGGCCTGACAGGTCAGGATAGCCCAGCCTGCTCGCCACCAGCGGCGCGTTGAGCATCAGCACCGGCGTATCGGCGGTGGCGGTAATCGCTTCTCCCTTGGAGCAACCCCGGGTCTGGCCGGCGGCATCGCGCAGCCAGGTGCCCGCGTGGGAAGCGTGCAGCGCGGGCAGGGCTGGCAGCGCGGACAGGGCGCGTGGATCGGGCGGCTCGGCAGGCATTGCGGAGTAACGGTTACCGGTCCGTCACCCGCTTGAACAGGGGGCGATCAGACGAAGCTGACGATGGCGATGCAAGTGGCGATGCCAACCACGATGTTCATCGGGATGCCGATCTTGAGGAAGTCGGTGAACTTGTAGTTTGCCGCCCCGTAAACCAGCGTGTTGGTCTGATACCCGATCGGCGTGGCGAAGCTGGCGCTGGCGCCGAACATCACCGCCATGATCAGCTGGCGTTCGTCCAGCGGCACGGCATCAGCCAGGCCGATCACGATTGGCGTCATGATCACCGCCACGGCGTTGTTGGTGACGGTCTCCGTCAGCGCGCTGGTGATGGCATAGACCGCAACCAGCAGCACCAGCGGCGAGGAGACGGACAGCAGCGGGCGAAGATGCTCCACGATCAGTTCCACTGTCCCGGCATTCTGCAAACCGATCCCGATCGCCAGCATTCCGAAGATCAGCACCAGGGTGTTGCCGTCAATCGAGCGCCAGGCGTCCTCGGGCTCCATGCAGCGGGTCAGCAGCACCAGCGCCACGCCGCCCAGCGCGAGCGCCTCGATCGGATAGCCGAACAAGGCTGCGCCCATGACCACCAGCGCAAGCGTGGCGATTGCGATCGGGGCCTTGGTGCGGCGGAAGGCCCGCACCGGTGCCTCGGCCACGTCGGCCAGCCCGACATTGGCCTGGAGCGAGACAATCGCGTCATTGCCGGCGGCGATCAGCAGCCGGTCACCGGCGCGCACGCGGGCGTTGGCGAGGTCAGGCCCGGCAAGGTGCCGTGGCCGGGCGAGGCCCAGCACGCGGACCCGAAGCCGCGAAAGCAGCGGAATGTCGGCCAGCCGCCGCCCGACAATCGGGTGGGTGGAGGAGATCATCGCCTGGATAAGCCGCAGGTCCTTGGGCCGCTCCGCCCCGGCAGTGACCACGCCGCCGCCGACCCCGGTCAGGCCGACCCGGAAGTCGTGGGCTTCGGCGAGCGAGGCGAGCTCAGCCGGTGATGCGGAGACGATCAGCTGGTCGCCTGCCTCGAGAACGTGCTGCTCGATATCCTTGCGCGCAATCTCGCCGCCCCGGGAAACGCCGACCACCTTGACCCCCGGGCGCCTGACCAGCGAGGATTCGCCGATCTTCGCCCCGACCAGGTTGCTCTGTTCGACCAGCAGGAGAGAGGACAGGTAACTGTCATTCTCACCCTGCTCGTCAATCGCGTGCTCCGGCCGGTCCGGCAGCAACCGGCGGCCGAACAGCAGCAACAGAGCGATCCCCGCCGCGCCGCTGACCAGCCCGACAGCGGTCATCTCGAAAATGCCGAAGGGCTCCTCGCCCAGGCTTTGCGCCACGCCGTCAACCAGCAGGTTGGTCGACGTGCCGATCAGGGTAAGGGTGCCGCCGAGGATGGAGAGGTAGGAAACCGGGATCAGCAGCCGCGTTGGCGAAATCTTCAGCACCCGGGCCAGCCGCTTGACGATGGGGATCATCACGATCACCACCGGCGTGTTGTTCATAAAGGCGGAGGCGGCCATCGTGCCTGCGCCGATTTCGCCGACGGCCAGCCGCGGATGACGCAAGGTGCGGCGGATGACCCAGCCGGACACCGCCTCCAGCGCCCCGGTGCGGAGCAGTGCACCGCTCAGGATGAACATGGCGCCAATGGTGATCGGGGCAGGGTTGCTGAAGACCGAAAGCATGTCCTGGGGGCTGATGAAGCCCAGCACCAGCATGAGCACCGCGCCCGCGCTGGCGATCACCACCGGCGGCAACCGTTCGAGCGCAAAGGCAACCAGCAGGCCCACCAGCAACAGCACGCCGATGATCGCGCTGTTGGCGGTGAGGAACTGGGCAATGAACTCGGGCAAACGGGGCATCCAGTGATTCGGCAGGAAGCTTTGGTTACAGGGTATTGTCGCTGGCAGGAAGGTTCGGGGGTGATGGTGGTTGGTCCGGCGCCGGCTGGCTGACTCAGATTCCGGCTTGCGCCGCCCGCACATTGCCGCAAAGGCCCACTGCATCATGACCATGGAAGACCTGATCGCCGCCGCCCGCGTGTCCAAGGCCTGGCCCTTCGAAGAAGCGCGCAAACTGCTCAAGCGCTATCCTGACGGGAAGCCCGGCAATGTGCCCGTCCTGTTCGAAACCGGCTATGGCCCCAGTGGCCTGCCCCATATCGGTACTTTCCAGGAGGTGCTGCGCACCACGCTGGTCCGCCGCGCCTACGAGGCGATGATTGGCGCGCGGCCGGAAGATGGCAAGACCCGGCTGGTCGCCTTCAGTGACGACATGGACGGGCTGCGCAAGGTGCCCGACAATATCGCCAACAAGGCCGTGCTGGAGGCCAATCTCGGCAAGCCGCTGACCCGCATTCCCGATCCGTTCGGAACGCACCAGAGCTTCGCCCACCATAACAACGCACGTCTGGTAGCCTTCCTTGACCAGTTCGGCTTCGAGTATGAATTCGTCTCCTCGAGCGACCAGTACAACTCGGGCGCATTCGATGATGCGCTGCGGCAGGTGCTGCGCCAGAACCAGGCAATCCTCGACATCATGCTGCCGACATTGCGGGAGGAACGGCGCAAGACCTATTCGCCGGTGCTGCCGGTCAGCCCTTCGTCGGGTGTCGTGCTGCAAGTGCCGGTCGAAGTGGTCGATGCCGAGGCGGGCATTGTTCGTTTCACCGATGCAGACGGCACCGTGGTCGAGCAATCCGCGCTTGGCGGCATGTCGAAGCTGCAATGGAAAGTCGACTGGGCCATGCGCTGGTATGCGCTGGGCGTGGATTACGAGATGTGCGGCAAGGATCTGACCGACAGCGTCACCCAATCGGGCCGGATCGTGCAGGCTCTGGGCGGCCGCAAGCCCGAAGGGCTGATCTATGAGCTGTTTCTCGATGCCAACGGCGAAAAGATCTCCAAGTCCAAGGGCAACGGCCTGACGATCGAGCAATGGCTGACCTATGGCTCGCAGGAGAGCCTGGGCTTCTACATTTTCCCCAATCCCAAAAGCGCCAAGCAGCTGCACGCGGGCGTGATCCCGCGCGCAGTCGATGATTACTGGCAGTTCCGCGCTGCCTTGCCGACGCAGGCGCTGGACAAGCAGCTGGGCAACCCCGCCTGGCACCTGCTGCGCGCCAATGGCGGGTTCGATGCTGCAGAAGCACCGGGTGCAGGGGAACAGCTTCCGGTGACCTACGGGCTGCTGCTGAACCTGGTGGGCGTGCTGGGAGCAGATGCGAGCCGGGAACAGGTCTGGTCGTACCTTGGCAACTATATCCCGGATGCCGACCCGGCCAGGCACCCGGAGCTCGATGTCCTGGTGGGCACGGCGCTGGCTTACAACCGCGATTTCGTAGCGCCAACGCTGTCAAAGCGCGCCCCGTCAGGGAACGAGGCGGCTGCCCTGGCTGCGTTGGACAGTTACCTGGCTGGTGCTGCCGAGAACACCTCGGCTGAAGACCTGCAGACCCAGGTCTACGAAATCGGCAAGCGCGAGGAGTTCGGATTCGAAAACCTGCGTGACTGGTTCAAGGCGTTGTATCAGACCTTGCTCGGCAGCGACCAGGGGCCGCGCATGGGCAGCTTCATCGCGCTTTATGGTATCGCCAACAGCCGCAAGCTCATTGCCGAGGCGCTGGCGCGGGCATGAACGCAGCCAATCCCCACGAGCTTGCCCGGCTGCTGCTCGAACGCGAGTTTGACGAGCTGGGGCCGGACGAACAGAAGGTGCTCGAACGGGTGGCAAGCGGGCGCCTGGCAGGGCTCGATGCCAGCGAACTGGCTGACCGGAGCAGCACTTTCGGCCAGCGCCTGGCAGACCGGGTGGCGGCAGTAGGCGGCAGTTGGGCCTTCATTGCTGCCTTTGCAGCGGTGCTGGTGCTCTGGGTCGTGCTCAACAGCGGGTTGCTCCCGCTGATCGGGATCGCACCGTTTGACCGGTACCCGTATATCTTCCTCAACCTGATGCTGTCGATGCTGGCTGCGGTCCAGGCACCCATCATCATGATGAGCCAGAACCGGCAGGCCACCAAGGACCGCATCGCTGCCCGGCATGACTACGAGGTCAACCTGCGCGCCCAGCTGGAAATCGTGCGCCTGTCCCACAAGACCGACAAGGTTCTTCGCCAGCTTGCTGCGCTGGAGGCGAAGCTCAAGCGCAGACCGCCGGCCTGACGCTCAGCCCCACTTGCGGGTGCGGTACCACTTGGTGATGACATACTTGGTCCCGGCTTCGACCGGGGTTCCGGCATGGAGTGTCCCTTCATTGGGCGAGCCGTCCGGCAGGGCGTTGTTCCACACCAGCAGCACGCCCTGCCGGGGCTGGATCTTGATTCCCACGTTGACGAAGTGCGTCTCGCCACCCTGTTCCACATCGTTGAGGAACACCATTCCGGTCCAGCTGCGCTGGCCGCCGCGCTTGCGCTCGATCTGCCAGTACTTCTCGGTGGTGTAGAACCAGTCGTTGTGCGGCTTGAACTGCTGACCCGGCATGTAGCGCTGGCCCTGGACCGCTTCGCCCACTTCCGCCGGTAGCCCGAGCAGATCGTCAATACGGCGCGAGATCCCGGCCACGAAGGGATCGCCCGGGTCCAGGTTGCCGGAATAGGAGGTGCGGAAACCCGCCGCATAGTCCATGTCGTAAAGCGGGCTTGGCTCGGCGACGGCATCGATCATCGCGATCAGGCGGTTGCATTCGTCCGGCGAGAGGAAGTCACCGATGGCGAACAGTTCGGCCACATCGCTTTCGATCCGGTAGACCTGCTCGTCGGCTTGCAGGCGGGTGCGGACGCGCTCTCCAACCCGCGCGAGTGCGGCCTTGTCCGGAATCGGTTCGATCTTTGCCATGCCCCGGCATCTAGCATCCCCGGATTGCCCGGCAAGATGGGTGTTGCGGCCTGTCCTGCCGGTGCTAGACTTTCGCCGAGGACAATCGGGGAGCAAGTACATGGCACGGTCGACTGAGACACGATATTCCGGCGTGGCGATGAGCCTGCACTGGTTCATCACCATCGCGGTCATCGCCAACTGGCGCATTGCCGAGGCGGCCGAACATGCCGCCAACCAGGAAGCGCGCAGCGCGGTGATGGGCAATCACTTCGCCCTGGGCGTGCTGATCTTCCTCGCGATCGTCTTCCGTTTTGCCTGGCGGGCTGGCAAGGGTGTGCCGCCGCCGCAATCCGGCCATGCCCCGTGGGAGCGGGTGCTGGCCAGAACCGTCCACTACCTGTTCTACATCCTCCTGATGGTCATGCCGCTGGCCGGATGGCTGGCGATGTCCAAGTATGGCTCCCCCATCAACGTGTGGGGCATCGTCGAGATACCGCCGCTGCCGGTCGCCGCCGATCCGGACGGGGCGAAGGCGATCTTCGAGCAGCACGCCACCGCCGGCACCGTGCTGCTGGGCCTGATCGTGGTTCACGTACTCGGCACGCTCAAGCACACGCTGATCGACAAAGACGGCAACCTGTTCCGGATGCTGCCCTTCGGCACGCCGCGCCCCTGATTGCAGCCCTGAAGGAGGCAGGGCGGCACCCGCGCCGCCATTCCCCGGCAAGCTGCTGTCTTTCACTTGGCGTTCAGCAGGGGGGCGGTTATACGCCCTCCCATGAGCACCCGCATTGCCCCCCGATCCGTCATGCTTGCCGCCCTGGCAGGCGTGACCGTCCTCACCTCCGCCTGTGCCGGCCGCAGCGACGGTGGCCCGGAAGACACCGCCTATGTCGCGCGTGATGTGGAGACGCTCTACGCCGAGGCGAAGAGCCGGCTTGACCGCGGCAATGCCACCTTCGCCGCCGCCCTGTTTGACGAGGTTGAGCGGCAGCACCCCTATTCGCCCTGGGCCCGCCGCGCGCAGCTGATGAGCGCGTTCAGCTACTACGTGGCGCAGGACTACAACAAGGCGATTGCCAGCTCGCAGCGGTTCCTCTCGATCCATCCGGGTAACAAGGACGCGCCTTACGCCTACTACCTGATCGCGCTCAGCTACTACGAGCAGATCAGCGACATTCACCGGGACCAGAAGATCACCGAACAGGCCCGCACGTCCCTGCGCGAGGTGGAGCGCCGCTTCCCGCAGAGCCAGTATGCCTCTGACGCGCGCATCAAGCTGGACCTGGTCAACGATCACCTCGCCGGCAAGGAGATGGAGATCGGCCGTCACTATGCCCGTTCCGGCCAGTGGCTGGCTGCCCAGCTGCGCTTCCAGAACGTGGTCCAGCAGTACCAGACCACCAGCCACGCGCCCGAAGCGCTCTACCGGCTGACCGAGAGCAACCTGGCGCTCGGCGTGCCGCAGGAAGCGGTCAAGTACGCCGCAGTGCTTGGCGCCAACTACCCCGGCAACGAGTGGTACGAGAAGGCGTTCAAGCTGGTCGAACGCCACGCCCCCGGTGTGACCGCCAGCTGAGCGGCACCGGGCCGCTCGCCGCGGCTCGCTGGTTCCTGATCGCTGTGGGATTGCCCGCTTCGGCATTGCCCGCTGCAGGGTTCGCCGAGGGCAAGCCCCGAGACATGGACCACTTGTTACACAGTCCTGGACCAAAAAAGTCCGCCCGGCGCGCGCCCGCGCTTTGGGCGCTTTTAGCGCACCAGCGAAGCGGGCGAGGGGCGGGCGGAACCGGGCCATGGCGCGCACGATAGCGCGCGGGAGAGGTGTAGGAAAACGCGCGGCGCTTGCCAGCGGCGGGATCAGCTGCCGATCATGCGGCCACCGGCAAGAGGGGCGCGCTTGATCCCGCTGCCAGACAACGAAATATCGCGGTGGACTTGACCGGACCACCTAGGTCGGCAGCACTGACCAATATCAATAGCGGGCCGGGCGACCGGGCAAGTAAGGCCAAGCTCCGTGCGCAGCGCCCGCTTACGGGGGCTGTTCTCCCCCCTCTCCTTCCGGCGCTGGCGCGCCTCCCGCCTCTCCCCTGAAGGGAAGAGGGATGGGAAGGGTTGCGTTACGCCGTTTCCATCTTGCGCTTGGCTTTCTTGCGCTCGTTCGGGTCGAGGATGGCCTTGCGCAGGCGGATGCTCTTGGGGGTCACTTCGACCATCTCGTCATCGTCGATATAGGCGATGGCCTGTTCCAGCGTCATGATCCGGGGCGGGGTGAGGCGGATCGCGTCATCCTTGCCGGTCGAACGGAAGTTGGTCAGCTGCTTGGACTTCATCGGGTTGACTTCGAGATCGTCCGGCTTGGCGTTCTCGCCGATCAGCATGCCTTCGTAGATCTTTTCCTGCGGACGCACGAACAGCACGCCGCGTTCCTCCAGCATGTTGAGCGCATAGCCCACCGCTTCGCCCGTACCGTTGGAGATCAGCACGCCGTTGGCGCGGCCTTCGATCGGGCCCTTGTAGGGGCCGTACTTCTCGAACAGGCGGTTCATGATGCCGGTGCCACGGGTGTCGCTGAGGAATTCGCCGTGATAGCCGATCAGGCCGCGGCTGGGCGCGGAGAAGGTGATCCGGGTCTTGCCGCCGCCGCTGGGGCGCATGTCCAGCATCTCACCCTTGCGGGTGGCCATCTTCTCCACCACCGTGCCCGAATGCTCGTCGTCCACGTCGATGACGACAGTTTCGTACGGCTCGGTGCGGTGGCCGTTCTCGTCTGCCCGGAACAGCACCCGCGGGCGGCTGATGCCCAGCTCGAAGCCTTCGCGCCGCATTGTCTCGATCAGCACGCCGAGCTGCAATTCGCCGCGCCCGGCAACCTCGAAGCTGTCCTTGTCGGCGCTTTCGGTAACGCGGATGGCAACGTTGGATTCTGCCTCGCGCTCCAGCCGGTCACGGATCATGCGGCTGGTCACCTTGGTGCCTTCGCGCCCGGCCATCGGCGAATCGTTCACCGCAAAGCGCATCGACAGCGTCGGCGGATCGATCGGCTGGGCGTGCAGCGGCTCGGTCACGGTCGGGTCAGCGATGGTGTTCGACACGGTCGCCACGGCAAGGCCGGCGATCGACACGATGTCACCCGCGCGGGCCTCGTCCACCGGAATGCGCTCCAGCCCGCGGAACGCGAGCAGCTTGGAGGCGCGCCCGGTTTCGACCACCTTGCCATCGTTATCGAGGGCGTGGATCGGCGAGTTGACCTTGACCGTGCCCGACTGGACCTTGCCGGTCAGGATGCGGCCGAGGAAATTGTCGCGGTCAAGCAGGGTGACCAGGAACTTGAACGGACCATCGAAATCGGCGGCCGGCGGCGGCACGTGCTCGACGATCTTCTCGAACAGCGGGGTCAGCGTGCCTTCGCGCAGCGAGGGGTCAGCATTGGCATAGCCGTTGCGGCCCGAAGCGTAGAGCACCGGGAAGTCGAGCTGGTCGTCATTGGCGTCGAGCGAGACAAACAGGTCGAACACTTCGTCGAGCACCTCTTGGATGCGCTCGTCCGGGCGGTCGATCTTGTTGACCACCACGATCGGGCGCAGGCCCAGCGCCAGCGCCTTGCCGGTGACGAACTTGGTCTGCGGCATGGCTCCTTCGGAGCTGTCGACCAGCAGGATCACGCCGTCGACCATCGACAGGATACGCTCCACCTCACCGCCGAAGTCGGCGTGGCCGGGCGTATCGACGATGTTGATGCGGGTCGCTTCGCCGCCACCCGGAGGGGCCCATTCGACCGAGGTGCACTTGGCGAGAATCGTGATCCCGCGTTCCTTTTCCAGGTCGTTCGAATCCATCGCGCGCTCTTCCACGCGCTGGTTGTCACGGAACGTGCCGGACTGGCGGAAAAGCTGATCGACGAGAGTGGTCTTGCCGTGGTCGACGTGGGCGATGATCGCCACGTTGCGGAGGTTCGCGGACATGCGGGGTCTGGCCTTCGGTATGGGGGCGACTGCAATTGTGCAGCGCAACAATGCCGGGCCCGATAGCCGAGCCGGGCGCTTGGGGCAAGGGCGGCGGTGTGTCTGCCGCGCCACAGCGGGCAAAAGGGCCGCGAATCCGGCCGTATTGCTGCTTGCTGGCAATGCCTGCGCGCTCTATCTGCTGGCCCAGGCGGCGCGACCACTCCCACGATTCAACCGCGCCGCGTGGATGAGGAGCTATCATGAAATTCCAATCGACCGGTTCTGCCGGCCGCCGCGGGCTGTTGCTTGCGAGCGCCGCTTTTGCTGTCGCCGCCATGCCGTCTGTCGCGCTGGCGCAGGACGCTGGTGAGGACGAAGCAGAAGTTGCTGACGGCAACCTGATCGTCGTCACCGCGACGAAGCGCGAACAGACCCTGCAGGAAACCCCGATTTCGGTGTCGGTCACCTCGGGCGAGACAATCGAGCAGGCGCAGATCCGTGACGTGCTGGACCTGCAGACGGTGGCCCCGTCGCTGCGCGTCAGCCAGTTGCAGAACTCCTCCTCTTCCACCTTCATCATCCGCGGCTTCGGCAACGGCGACAACAACTTCGGGATCGAGCCTTCGGTCGGCGTGTTCATCGACGGCGTGTTCCGCTCGCGCTCGGCCTCGTCGCTCAACGATCTTGCCAATGTGCAGCGGATCGAAGTGCTGAACGGCCCGCAATCGACCCTGTTCGGCAAGAACGCCTCGGCTGGCGTCATCTCGGTGGTGACCCGCGAGCCGCAGTTCGAATTCGGCGGCAGCATCGAGGCCGGCTACGGCAACTACAACGACATCCGCCTGAAGGGCGACGTGACCGGCCCGATCACCGATACGATCGCCTTCTCGGTTGATGGCAGCTACAACAAGCGGGACGGTTACGCGACGATCGTCAACCTCAATGAGGACGTCAACGACCGCAACCGCTGGACCGCACGCGGCCAGCTGCTGATCGAGCCCAGCAACGATCTCAGCATCCGCCTGATCGGGGACTACTCCAAGATCGACGAAGCCTGCTGCGCCGTCAGCACCCTCGTCGCCGGCCCGACCGCGCCTGCCATTTTCGGCGTGGGCGGTGCGCTCAGCACCGATTTCTTCAGCTACGACACCTTCCTCAACCGCGTGCCGCGCAACGAGGTCGACAACTACGGCGGCTCGGCCCAGGTGAACTGGTCGACCGGCCCGATTTCGCTGACCTCGATCACCGCCTACCGCAAGCTGAAGAACTTCGTTGACCAGGATGTCGACTTCACCAGCGCCGACATCGTCAGCGAAATTCGCGACCAGCGGGTCAAGACCTTCACCCAGGAGCTGCGCATTGCATCGGACTTCGACGGGCCGCTCAACTTCCTGCTCGGCGGGTTCTTCTTCGACGAGAAGATTGACCAGGCAAGCCAGCTGAACGTCGGCGCGGCGGCGCGGCCGTTCTTCACCCTGCTGGGCCGGGGCCTGTCAGGCAACCCCACGTTCAACTTCAACACGGTTGAAGGCGCGCTGGGGCTGGCACAGAACAGCATCTTCTCGACCGGTCCCTTGACCTCGGAAGTCTACGCGATGGACAACCAGTCGTGGTCGGTCTTCGGCACGGTCGATTTCGAGCCGGTCGATGGCCTCGTCCTCACCGCCGGGTTCAACTACACCGACGACAAGAAGGACTTCGCGCTCGCCGGACAGGCGTTTGACGAGCTGGCGAACGTCAACCTGGTCGACGCCTTCATCACCCGGTTCCTGACCGGTGGTGCCATTACCACGCGGGCCCAGTTCCAGTCACTGCCTGCCGCACAGCAGGCTGCCCTGGCAGCTGCCGCAACCAACCCTGCGGTCAACCCGTTCCTCGGTCTGGCGGGCTTCCAGTTCCAGCCGCCGTTCCTTGCCATTCCCAACGCGGTCGAGGACGGCAAGACGCGGGATGACAAGTTCACCTACACGCTGCGGGCAGCCTACGAGCTCAACAACAACCTCAACGCCTACATCAGCTATGCGACCGGCTACAAGGCGAGCTCGATCAACCTCTCGCGTGACAGCCGCCCGGTGTTCGGGGACTTCGTGCCCGGTCCGGGCCGGTCGAACTTCCTTGCCCCGTCTTCGCCAATCACCAACGGCGGGATCGCGGTTCCCAACCTGAACACCGGATCGCGCTTTGCCGGTCCGGAAGAGGCGAAGGTCTGGGAAGTGGGACTGAAGGGCCAGTGGCCCGGCCTCAGCGTCAACCTGGCGCTGTTCGACCAGTCGCTTGAAGGCTTCCAGAGCTTCCTGTTCACCGGCACCGGCTTCCAGCTCAACAATGCGGGCAAGCAGTCGGTCAAGGGCTTCGAGCTCGATACGCGGATCCAGCCGGTCGATGCGCTGGTGTTCACCTTCGCGGCGACCTACCTCGATCCGGTGTTCGACAGCTTCACGGACAGCCCGACCGGTGACCTTACCGGCCTGCGTCCGGGCGGCATTCCCGAGTGGAACCTCGCCACTTCGGCGACCTACACGCACGAATTCGATGCCGGCCATCGCCTGATCAGCCGCGTGGACTACAGCCACGAAAGCAACACGCTGATCAACACCAACGGCTTGCCGACCGCTGGCCCGAACAACTTCAAGCGTGAAGTGAACCTGGTCAACGCCTCGATCACGCTGGCGCTGGAAAACGGGCTGGAAGTGGGCGCATGGGCGCGCAACCTGCTCAACGACCAGCATATCCTGACCGTGTTTGACGGCGTGGCCCAGGCCGGCACTGTCTCGGGCTATCCCAGCGCGCCGCGCACGTACGGTGGTATCGTGCGCTACAAGTTCTGATCCCGAACCCGTTCGACAAGAGCGGGCCGGACAGGAAGAGAGGGGCTCCGCTGCGGCGGGGCCCCTTTTCTTCATGCGAT
>NCJP01000147.1 GCA_002278985.1 Erythrobacter sp. 34-65-8 | reverse complement strand
GGCGCGATACGGGGGACCGAAATCCGCTCGGGCATGCGGCACTGATAGGCCTGGGCGTGCAGCGGCGCTGCACCAAGGAGCGCGGAGAGCCAGAGGCAGCGCCCGATGCTAACTGAAAACCGCAACGCGATCTTCCCCCTTCGTTCTGAACCATTCGCGCGCGCCGGGCGTGAAAAGGAACCCCACTGCAAGCAGGCTTAGCGCAGTCGACACTGCCCACCACGGATCGATCGGGGCTCCGCTGCGCAACAGACCGATTGCATGGGGGACATTGATCAGTTTCCCCAGAGCAAGCAGGGTCACCATCCAGCGGGCGAAGTTGCTGGCCGCGCACCACACCAGGGCTATGGGAATGAGCGCAATCGAGAGCCGGGCCGACAGCAGCACGATCACGGCATCCCACGTCCAGGAAATGTCGGGAACCTTGGCCGCCATCATCGCCGCGGTCCGCTGCCAGTCCGACAGGTCGCGCAGGAAGGCGATAAGCGCGGCACACAGGAAAGATGCGGCAAACAGTCGGACCGATAACGGGCGTGGTCCGGCGGCCAATCTCACAGCGCGGTGAAGTCCAGCCCGATATCGGCGGCCGGTGCGCTCTGGGTCAGGCGGCCGACCGAGACGAAGTTCACGCCGGTTGCCGCCTTGGCTTTGATGGTCTGGAGGTTGATCCCGCCGCTGGCCTCGGTCGGCACCCGCCCGCCGACCAGCGACACGGCGGTGCGAAGCGTTTCGGGTTCCATGTTGTCGAGCAGCAGGCGGGTCGCGCCAGCCACCAGCGCCGGTTCGATCTGGTCGAGCCGGTCGACCTCGCAGATGATTTCCCTGACCCCGGCCTCGACCGCGCGGCGCACCGCCTCGCCAACCGAGCCTGCCACCAGCACATGGTTGTCCTTGATCATCGCTGCATCCCACAGCCCCATGCGGTGGTTGCTGCCCCCGCCCATGCGGACCGCGTACTTTTCAAGGATACGCAGTCCCGGGATGGTCTTGCGGGTATCGAGCAGGGTACAGGCGGGATTATCCATCGCGCGGACATATCGCTGCGTCAGGGTGGCGATTCCGGACAGGTGCTGGACGGTGTTGAGCGCGCTACGCTCGGCCGTCAGCATGGCGCGGGCATTGCCTTCCAGCCGCATCAGGTCCGTGCCTGGCGGCACCTCCTCGCCCTCGCCGACCAGCAGCTCGATCGCCATCTCGGGATCCAGCGCGCGGAAGAAGGCCTCGGCAATCGGCAGCCCGGCGACGACGATCGGATCGCGGCTGTCCATCACGCCCGAGAAGCGCGCGTCGGCCGGAATCACGCTGAGCGAGGTAACGTCGCGGCCGCCGCCGGGAAGGCCTTCGCCCAGGTCTTCGGCAAGGGTTTCGCGCACGAAGCGGTCAAGATCGAAGCCGGGGAGAGTAGAGCTGGTCATAGCCTACCCATAAACGGAGCCGCAGGCTCCGCAAGGTCGCCCGCAGCGGGCGGGGCTCTGCCGCGCGTCTAGCGAGGACGAAGCCGCGGATGCGGCTTCGCCTCAATCAGTGCACGAAGCGGGCAACCACATCCCGGTAGCTGCGCGAAACCTTCACCTCGGCGCCGCTTTCCAGCACCAGGAAACATTCGCCATTGGTATGGGGGCGGACCTGGCGGACCTGGTCAAGGTTGACGATGGTGCTGCGGTGGACCCGCTGGAAGGTGCGCGGGTCAAGCCGGCGTTCCAGATCCTTCATCGTCTCGCGCAGGATCAGCGAATTGTCGCCGGTGTAGATGCACATGTAATCGCCGGCAGCTTCGATATGCTCGATCGACGCCACTTCGACGCGGAAGATCTGCCCGCGGTCCTTGATGTTGATCAGTTTCTCGAACCGGTCGGCGCTGTCGGCCGATCCATCACTCTCGACGAACTCCTCGGCCGCTTCGGGGGCAACCTCGCTGAGCACGGTCATCAGCTTTTCAGCTTCCTCAACCCCGCGCTTTTCGGCCAGCCGCTGGCGGACCCGCTCGATCGTGTCGGCCAGCTTGACCTCGTCGACCGGCTTCATCAGGTAATTCACCGCATTGGCCTCGAACGCGCGAATGGCGTGCTCCTCGAAGGCGGTGACGAACACGAACAGCGGCGGCTCGATTTCCATCACGCCCTTGACCACCGAAAACCCGTCAAACCCCGGCATCTGGATGTCGAGAAAGACGAGATCGGGCTTTTCGGTCTTGATCGTGCGGATCGCCTCGCGCCCGTTGGCGCAAGTGGCGATGATCTCGACGTCCTCGAACCGCTCGAGCCGCAGTTGCAGGCCCTGGATGGCGAGTTTTTCATCATCGACGAGAACAGTGCGGATGGTCATGTCAGGGCTCCAGGAGTGGGGGCAGCGGCCAGCCCGGGCTGGCTCGGAGCGGGAACGCTTGCCATGCGTGTCGGTGCCGACATCGGTGCAGTTTTCTCCGCCGTTTCATAGGGAATCTCGATGATGACGGTGAACCCACCTTCGGGAGGCGTGCGTATCTCGAACCGGTGCTCTTCGCCGTAAGCCTGCGCCAGACGGTTGCGGATATTGGGCAGGCCGACGCCGGTCGAGACAGTGCGCCGCCCGGTCACCGCATCCGGCAGGGGGCGCCGCCCCGGGCCCTGCGCACCGGGCCCGGTGTCGGAAACCGCCACCCGCAACCGGTTGCCCAGCACCTTGGCCGAAACGGTGATTCGCGCGCCTTCTTCCTGCGGGGTGACGGCATACTTGATGGCGTTTTCGACCAGCGGCTGCAGCAGCATGGCGGGCAGCAGGGCCTGTTCGGCAGCAGGCTCGATATCGAAGTGCGTGCGCAGCCGTTCCTCGAACCGCATCCGCTCGATGTCGAGATAGAGCTGCAGGGTCTCGACCTCCTCTGCCAGTGGGATCGTGCCGGTCAGCTCGGTCAGCAGGGTATGGCGCAGGAAGCCCGACAGGCGGGTGAGCATGGCATTGGCCGGCTCGGTCTGCTTGAGCAGCACCAGCGTGCTGATCGAATTCAGCGTATTGAACAGGAAATGCGGGTTGAGCTGGTAGCGCAGCATGGCGAGCTGCGCGCTGGTGGCCTGCGCCTCCAGCCGCTCCAGCCGGTCAGCCTGCTCCTCCACCTGGAGGAAGAAGTTGATCGCGTAATAGAGCGCCGACCAGGCCCCCAGCAGCGACAGGTTGAGGAAGAATATCCCGATGAACAGCTGGGCAAAGCCCGTTTCCGCATTGCTGCTGTAAAGCCCCAGCACCCAGCTGTCGATGAAGGCGTGGAGGCTGACCGCGACCAGCAGCACCGCTGTCGTCGCGCCCCAGGTGACCAGCGGACGGCGATTGATCAGCTGGCGGAAAATCGGCGACAGCAGCAGGCTGAGCGAGAAGCCGGTGATCGTGGTGATCAGGATCAGCACCAGGAAACTGGCGGGCTGGCCATTAGCAAAGGCCGACATGGCGCGCAGCAGCAGCACCCCGCCCCAGCCGGCGAACTGCAGGGTCCAGAACGCCCGGTTCTTGTCGGCGAAGAACGGCGTGGGCTGAAAGGGCATCAGGGCCATCACTGCCGGTCTTAGCCGATTTCTGCACGAGCGTCAGATGTGTTTTGCGCTGCCGGGCGCGTGCGCTACACTCTGCGCCGAAGGAGAGAGGCCATGAGCACAGGCGAAACGCTGGAACAGGGCGCGCATGAACGGGCGAAGTTCCGGGCGATGAAGGAAGGCACGGCCGAAGACTGGGCGATCATCGGCACACATTTCAAGGAATTCGCCCCGGGCGTGGCTGACCGGGTGCTTGACCACCTGCGCCTGCTCGATGGCGATTTCGGCGGCTTCCCGGTCGACCGGCTGGAGCATTCGCTGCAGACCGCCACCCGCGCGCACCGCGACGGGCGGGACGAGCAATATGTCGTCATGGCCCTGCTGCACGACATCGGCGATACCCTGGGAAGCTACAACCACCCTGATGTGGCCGCCGCGATCATCAAGCCGTTCGTGCGCGAGGAGCTGCACTGGATCTGCCAGAACCACGGCCATTTCCAGGGCTATTACTACTTCCATTATCTCGGCATGGACCAGAATTCGCGCGAGAAATTCCGCGATCACGAGCATTTCGAGGCCTGCGCCGAATTCTGCGAGAAGTATGACCAGTGCGCGTTCGACCCTGACTACCAGAGCGAGCCGCTTGCGTTCTTCGAGCCGATGGTCCGCCGGGTCATGGCCCGCCCGCTGCGCACGCTCTACAAGTTCGATGAACCGCAGGCCGAAGCCGCCGAATAAGGGCTATCCGCCGGTCTCCCGGCGGAAATAGCGAGACCAGTCAGCCCTGCCTTCACTAGCCCGCGCGCGATCGATCAGCGGCAGTTCGCCAGCGATCATCTCCGCGCGTTCGTCCCACCCGGCGTGGGTGCGCTTGCGCAGCAAGCCCCCGCCGTGGTCCGGGCCCCAGCGGCGCATCATGCGCACCGCGGCTGCGGGATCGTAGCCCGCGTTGGCCAGCAACCACGGGGCCAGGCGGTCAGCTTCTTCCTCCGTCCGGCGGACATTGCTCCGGCTGCGCCCGTGCCGGTCCAGCCAGGCACGGTGGCCGAGCAGATTGTGCGCCAGTTCATGGGCCACGGCAGCGGCGAATTCCTCCTCCGGCCAGTCAAACCCCGGGAACCGGTCCCCGACCAGCACCCGTTCCCCGTCTGCCGCAGCCCGCTCGCC
>NCJP01000009.1 GCA_002278985.1 Erythrobacter sp. 34-65-8 | reverse complement strand
TGTCGCGCCTGCTCCTGCTCGGGCCCCGGCTCGGGTCCCGGCTCTGGCCCCGGCTCCCGTGCGCGCCGATACCGGTCTCGATTCCCATTGGGAGCGGCGATTCAAAGCCGGGTCGATCGATCCCGATTTCACCCTCGACCTGCATGGCCATACGCTTGATTCGGCGCATGACCGGCTCGATGACGGTCTCATGCAGGCCAAGGCCCTGGGCGCGCGGGTGGTGCTGGTGATCGCGGGCAAGCCGCGCCCGGTCGAAGCGGCGGACCGGGGGGATCGGCGCGGGGCGATCCGGGCCAAGCTGCTCGACTGGCTCGCCGCCGGGCCGCACGGGAGCGACATTGCCGCGATTCGCAAGGCCCACCGCCGCCACGGCGGCGAGGGCGCACTTTACCTCGTGCTCAGGCGCAGGCGGTAGGGCACCGCCCGGTTCCGTTCGTGTCGAGCGAAGTCGAGACACGCAGGCGCCGGACGGAGGTGTCTCGACTACGGCCTTCGGCCTGCGCTCGACACGAACGGGCTTGTTATCTTATCCGCACTGGCCCCGGTGCAGCAGCTTGTGGTCGGCCAGCACAAGCGCCATCATCGCCTCCACCACCGGGGTGCCGCGAATGCCCACGCAGGGGTCATGCCGACCCTTGGTCCGGACCTCGGTTTCCGCGCCATCGCGGGTGATCGAGGGCACCGGGGTCAGGATCGAGCTGGTCGGCTTGAACGCGACCCGGCAAACCACCGGCTGGCCGGTGCTGATCCCCCCGGCAATCCCGCCCGCATGGTTGGCCGCGAACTCGGGGCCATTCTCTCCCGCGCGCATCGGATCGGCGTTCTGCTCGCCCGAGAGGCGCGCCGCGCCGAAGCCGTCGCCGATTTCCACGCCCTTGACCGCGTTGATCCCCATCATCGCGGCGGCCAGATCGGCATCGAGCTTGGCGTAGATCGGCGCGCCCCATCCGGCGGGCACGCCGGTGGCGACGCATTCGACCACCGCGCCGAGCGAGGAGCCCGCCAGCCGGGCCTCGTCCACCAGTTTCTCCCACCGCTTGGCGGCGACGGCATCGGGGCACCAGAACGGGTTGTTGCCGATTTCACCCGCGTCGAAATTGGCCGGGTCGACCGCATCGCCGCCGATCTCGGCCACATAGGCAAGCAGGGTGACCTCCGGGATCACCAGCCGCGCCACTGCGCCTGCCGCCACCCGCGCCGCCGTTTCGCGCGCACTGGAGCGCCCGCCGCCGCGATAGTCACGCAGGCCGTACTTGGCGTCATAGGCATAGTCGGCATGGCCGGGCCGGTAAGCCTGGGCGATCTCCGAATAGTCCTTGCTGCGCTGGTCGGTGTTCTCGATCATCAGGCTGATCGGCGTGCCGGTGGTGCGCCCTTCGAACACGCCGGAGAGCACGCGGACCTGGTCCGGTTCGTTGCGCTGGGTGGTGAACTTGTTCTGCCCCGGGCGGCGGGCGTCGAGGAACGGCTGGATCGCGGCTTCATCGAGGGCGAGCCCCGGCGGGCACCCGTCCACCACCGCGCCCAATGCGGGGCCATGGCTTTCGCCCCAGGTCGTCATGCGGAAAACCCGCCCGAAAGTGTTCCAGCTCATGGCAGGCATTTGGCGCAACTTCGGGCGGCTGTCCAATCTGTCGGCGCATAGGATTGTTTCGCGCGCATCAAGACGCAAAGGAGGCGCGAAGAACCGTTTTCCTACAAGCGCGCGATCTGGCACCGTGGCGTGACGGCCCGCCTGCAGGCAGTGCCCGCTGCTCTTCGCAGCGAGGGAGAGGGGGCGGGGGCTCCCCTCGCAGAATTCGGGCAGGGCGCGCCGAAAAATACAGGATATTCAACTGGTTATTCCTGTTGGACTGGCTTGACACGGTGTCAACTTCGTCAAGCAGGTGTCAAGCGGCCCGCGCCGTTCAGCAGCGTATGACGATAATGCTCGCGCCGCACTGGCCAAACCGCGCGCTTTACGGCAGGAACAAAACGCGCTCAAGCAGCGAAGCGGTAGCGCAGAAAGATAGCGATGATTGCGAAACTGAAGGGCTTGCTTGACGAAACCGGCGCCGACTGGGCGGTGATCGACGTCGCGGGCGTGGGCTACCTCGTCCACTGCTCGGCCAAGACGCTGGCCGCGCTGGGCGAACGGGGCGAGGCCTGCACGCTCTACACCGACCTGCAGGTTTCCGAGAACGACATGCGCCTGCTCGGTTTCGCCGAGGCCGGAGAGCGCGACTGGTTCCGCCTGCTGACGCAAGTGCAGGGGGTGGGCAGCAAGGTGGCGCTGGCGATCCTCTCCGCGCTGTCGGCGGGCGAATTGCAGGCGGCCTGCTCGCAAGGCGATGCGGCCGTGGTCGCCCGCGCCAACGGGGTCGGGCCGAAGCTGGCGGGGCGGATCGTCAACGAGCTGAAGGACAAGGCGGGCGCGATGCCGGGTGGCGGCATGGCCGGCGGTGTGCCGCTGGCAGGCGTGACCCAGGCCGGAACTGCCAGCGCAGATGCAGTCAGCGCGCTGGAAAACCTCGGCTTCAAACCCGCAGTCGCCGCCCGCGCCGTAGCCCTGGCGCAAGGTGAACTGGGCGAGGGGGCGAGCGAGAGCGATCTCATTCGCGTGGCGCTGAAGCGGGCGGCGGGGTGAGCAATCCTCTCTCTCGAGGTCGTCACCCTGAACCTGTTTCAGGGTCCATGCTGCCCCGTGCGCGGAGCCAGAGGTGGCAGACCCAGCGGCTGGCTGGCGAGGATATGGACGCACAGCTTGCGCTCAATGGGCATGGGCCGGTGATTGCCGCACCATGGATGCTGAAACAAGTTCAGCATGACGGTATGGGGGTGTCGTGACCGACCAACCCCTCCATTCCCCCGCCCGCCAGCCGGAGGACCCGGACGCGGCGCTGCGGCCGAAGTCGCTGGCCGAGTTCATCGGGCAGGAGGCGGCGCGGGATAACCTGCGCGTGTTCATCGAAGCCGCGCGCGGGCGGGGCGAGGCGATGGACCATGTGCTGTTCTTCGGCCCGCCCGGCCTGGGCAAGACCACGCTGGCGCAGATCGTCGCCAAGGAACTGGGCGTCGGTTTCCGCGCCACCTCCGGCCCGGTGATTGCCAAGGCGGGCGATCTGGCCGCGCTGCTGACCAATCTGGAACCGCACGACGTGCTGTTCATCGACGAGATCCACCGGCTCAATCCGGTGGTCGAGGAAGTGCTCTACCCGGCAATGGAGGACCGCGCGCTCGACCTGATCATCGGCGAAGGGCCCTCGGCGCGCAGCGTGCGGATCGACCTGCCGCCGTTCACCCTGGTCGGCGCGACCACCCGGCAGGGGCTGCTGACCACGCCCTTGCGGGACCGGTTCGGCATCCCGGTGCGGCTCAATTTCTACACCCACGAGGAGCTTGACCTGGTGGTGACGCGCGGCGCCCGGCTGCTGGGCATGGAGATCGATCCCGCGGGCGCGCGCGAGATTGCGCGGCGCAGCCGGGGCACGCCCCGGGTGGCCGGGCGGCTGCTGCGCCGGGTGCGCGACTTCGCCCATGTTGCGGGGGACGGCCTCGTCACCCGCGCGATTGCCGATGCCGCGCTGACCCGGCTGGAGATCGACCGGCTTGGCCTCGATGCGATGGACCGGCGTTATCTCACCATGATCGCAGGGGTCTACAAAGGCGGCCCGGTGGGAGTGGAAACGCTGGCCGCCGGCCTCGCCGAGCCGCGTGATACGGTGGAGGAAGTGATCGAGCCTTACCTCATCCAGCTGGGCCTGATTGCCCGCACCGCGCGCGGCCGCTGCCTCAACGATGCGGGATGGAATCACCTCGAAATGCGCCCCCCGGCCGGGAGCCAGACCCCGCTGTTCGGCCCGGAAGATTAATGATTTCGTTGGGTTTTGCCGCGAGTTCGGTTCCATAACGGGACAGTCCCGGCGAAGGGCCGGAAATCGGCGCGCTTTTTTGCCGCCGGGCTGCCAATTCATGGTTAATGTGATTGCCCGTTTAAGGACTTGGTCGCTTCTTGCTGCCACAGGGACGTGTTCATGGGGGCGGAGCCGCCGTTTCCACCCACGACCCGGATGCAACAAGAGAGCTTGCCCATGTCGGTAAAATTGGCCCTGGCGAAACTGTCCGCGACTGCCGCGGGCACAGCGCTGCTAGCAGGAGGCGCGGTCCACGTCGCTGAACCGATGGCGACGGAACGGCCGTCGTACAAGTCGGTCAAGAGCCAGCCGCGCTATGTCAAGCAGAAGACCGCCAAACGGCAGGTGCCCAAGACCGTGCAGCGCAAGCGGCGCGTCGTCCGGCCGACTGTCGAATGCGTTCCGGCGGGCCCGGGTACGATCGTTCCGCAGCCCCTCGGCTACACGGACGGATCGCGCACCATTCCCGGCAGCGCCAATGCATATGGCGCCAATCCATACGGAGAATGCGCGCCGGCCTACCAGTATGCCATGGCAGCCATGCCGACGCCGATGCCGATGCCGCTTCCCCTGCCCGCGCTTCCTCCGGTGAGCGGTGGCGGCGGCAGCGGGGTCACCGTGGTTGGCGGCGGCGGCGGTTTCGGTGGCGGTTTCGGCGGCGGCTTCTTCGGCGGCTTCGTGGGCGGCAGCGGCGGCTCGGGCGGGTCCGTGGCCATTACTTCGACCACCACCACCTCCGGCGGCACGAGCAATGGCACGACCAGCGGCAGCACCAGCGGCATCAACATCATTATCGACAACAACAACACCAGCGGTGGCACGTCGACCTCGACCTCGACCGGCGGGCTTACGTCGACCACTACGACGGGCGGCCTGAGTTCGACCACCACCAGCTCGACGGGCGGCAGCAGTTCGACCACCGGCGGGGTGTCGACCTCGACCGGCGGCGTTTCGACCTCCACCAGCACTGGCGGGGTCTCTACCTCGACCGGTGGCGTCTCTACCTCGACCGGCGGCGTGACCAGCAGCACGAGCACCAGCTCCGGCAACGTATCCTCAAGCTCGGGCAGTGTCTCGTCCAGCTCCGGGAATGTTTCGTCCAGCTCGGGCAACAACGCCAGTTCCAGCTCGTCGGGCAATGTCAGCTCGAGCTCGTCCGGCAACGTCAGCTCCAGTTCGTCGGGCAACGTGTCCAGCTCGTCCTCGACGTCATCTTCCACCTCCAGCTCGACCTCGGGGAATGTGACCAGTTCCAGCTCAACATCGGGCAACGTGTCGACCAGCACCAGCTCGTCGGGCAACATTACCAGCAGCACGAGCTCGTCCGGCAATGTCAGCAGCACCTCGGGCAATACGTCCGGAAACACCTCGGGCAACACGTCCGGCAACACGTCCGGCAATACTTCGGGTAACACCTCCGGGAACACTACGGGCGGTACCCCGGTCCCGGCCCCGCCGATGATGATCCTGTTCGGCGCTGCGGCAGCCGCGATCCTGGGACGGCGCAAGTTCAGGGTGATCCGCGGCGGTTGATCCGCACGGGCTTCGGAGCATACAGAAAAAGGGCGGCCCCTGCGAAGGAGCCGCCCTTTTTCTGTGTCGGGGCCTGAGGCGCGCTACTGCGCGGGGGTGACCTCCTGGCCCTGCGCGACCCAGTCGAGGATTCCGCCATCCAGATGGCGCACGGTGGCATCGCGGTGTGCCGCAAGCTGTTCGGCTGCCACGCCGGAACGGCGGTCGGAGCGGCAGAACAGGACGGTTTCCCTGCCCGGTTCATCCACGATCACAGCCGGGTCGAACCGGTCGAGCGGAACGTTGACCGCACCGGGAATGCTGCCTTCGGCGAACTCTTCGGGTGTGCGCACGTCGATCAGGCGGACTTTGCCTGAAGCGACGAGAGCCGCGAGTTCCGCAGTGCCCACTGTTACCACGCCGGCCCCCGAATCGGGCACGACTGCCGCATCGTCCGCCGCCCCGACGGCAGGGGAACAGGCCCCCGCCAGCAGCAGGACGGCGAGCGCCGGTGCGGCAAGAGTGCGCCGCATCATGCAGCCAGCTTGCGCAGAACGTAGTGGAGGATGCCGCCGTTGCGGAAATACTCCAGCTCGTTGGCGGTATCGATCCGGCACAGCGCGGTGAAGGTGAAGCTGGACCCGTCAGCGCGGGTCACTTCCACAGTCACGTCCTGCTGCGGCTGGATGTCCGCAAGGCCCCGGATGGAGAAGCTGTCGTCGCCGGTCAGGCCGAGCGTCTCGCGGGTCTGGCCGTCCTTGAACTGCAGCGGCAGCACGCCCATCCCGACCAGGTTGGACCGGTGAATGCGCTCGAAGCTTTCCACGATCACCGCGCGCACGCCCAGCAGGTTGGTGCCCTTGGCCGCCCAGTCACGGCTGGAGCCGGTGCCATATTCCTTGCCCGCGATCACCACCAGCGCGGTGCCATCGGCCTTGTGCTTCATCGCCGCGTCATAGACCGGCATGGTCTCGCCCTTGTAGCTGGAGAAGCCGCCCTCGGTGCCGGGGACCATTTCGTTGCGGATGCGGATGTTGGCAAAGGTGCCGCGCATCATCACGTCATGGTGCCCGCGCCGCGCGCCGTAGGAGTTGAAGTCGGCCTTGGCGACCTGGTGCTCGATCAGCCACTGGCCGGCCGGGCTGTCGGCCTTGATGCTGCCGGCCGGGCTGATGTGGTCGGTGGTGATCGAATCGCCCAGGATCAGCAGGGGCTTGGCCTCGATCACGTCGGTCACCGGCTCGGGGGTCATGGACATGCCATCGAAGTAGGGCGGGTTGGCGACATAGGTGCTGCCCGCGCGCCACTGGTAGGTTTCGCTGCCGGTGACGTTGATCGCCTGCCAGTGCGCGTCGCCCTTGTAGACATCGGCATAGCGCGCCTGGAACATGGCGCGGTCCATGCACGCATTCATGGTGGTGGTGACTTCGTCGTTGGTCGGCCAGATGTCCTTCAGGAACACGTCCTGGCCATTGGTGCCGGTCCCGATCGGGGTGGTGGTGAAGTCTTCGATCACCGTGCCCTTGAGCGCGTAGGCGACCACCAGCGGCGGGCTGGCGAGGAAGTTGGCGCGCACATCAGGCGAGACGCGGCCTTCGAAATTGCGGTTGCCCGAGATTACGGCAGCCGCGACCAGCCCGTTTTCATTGATTGCCTTGCTGATCGGCTCGGCCAGCGGGCCGGAGTTGCCGATGCAGGTGGTGCAGCCATAGCCCACCAGGTTGAACCCGATATTGTCGAGGTGCGACTGGAGACCGGCCTTGTTGAGGTAGTCGGTCACCACCTGCGAGCCCGGTGCGAGTGAGGTCTTGACCCAGGGCTTGGGCTTGAGGCCCAGCTCGTCGGCCTTCTTGGCGACGAGGCCGGCGGCGACCATGACGCCGGGGTTGCTGGTGTTGGTACAGCTGGTGATGGCAGCGATCATCACGTCGCCGTCGCCGACATCGAAGTCCTTGCCGTCCACCGCAACCCGGGCGTTGGTCTTCTTGTATGTCTCCGCCATGTCCTTGGCGAACACCTCGTCGACTTCGGTCAGGGCGACTCGGTCCTGCGGGCGCTTCGGCCCGGCGAGCGAGGGAACCACGGTGCCCATGTCGAGCTCCAGCGTGCTGGTGAAGACCGGATCGGCCGCACCCGGCTCGATCCAGAAACCCTGCTCGCGGGCATAGGCTTCGACCAGGGCGATCTGGCTTTCCTCGCGGCCCGTCAGGCGCAGGTAGTCGAGCGTCTTGTCGTCGATCCCGAAGAAGCCGCAGGTCGCGCCATATTCCGGCGCCATGTTGGCCAGCGTCGCCCGGTCAGCGAGGCTGAGCGAGGTAAGGCCGGGGCCGTAGTATTCGACGAACCGGCCGACCACGCCGTGCTTGCGCAGCATGTTGGTGCAGGTCAGCACCAGGTCGGTTGCGGTCACGCCTTCCTTGAGCGCGCCGGTCAGCTTGAAGCCGACCACTTCGGGGATGAGCATGGAAACCGGCTGGCCCAGCATGGCGGCTTCCGCCTCGATCCCGCCAACACCCCAGCCCAGAACGCCGAGGCCGTTGATCATGGTGGTGTGACTGTCGGTTCCGACGCAGGTGTCGGGATAGGCCACGGTCGCACCGCTCTCGTCCTGGCTGGTCCAGACGGCCTGGGCGATGTGTTCCAGGTTGACCTGGTGGCAGATGCCGGTGCCCGGGGGCACGGCGTAGAAGTTGTTGAGCGACTTGGAACCCCACTTGAGGAAGTCGTACCGCTCCATGTTGCGGTGGTATTCGATCTCGACGTTCTCCTCGAACGCCTTGGGGTGGCCGAACTCGTCAACCATGACCGAGTGGTCGATCACCAGGTTGACCGGCACCAGCGGGTTGATCTTGCTGGTGTCACCGCCCAGCTTGGCGATCGCATCGCGCATCGCGGCAAGGTCGACCACACAGGGCACGCCGGTGAAGTCCTGCAGCAGCACGCGGGCCGGGCGATACTGGATTTCCGCGCCCGTCGCCGGGTTCTTCTGCCAGTCGGCAATCGCTTGCACGTCGGCAGTGGAAACGGTGAAGCCACCGTCCTCGAACCGCAGCATGTTTTCCAGCAGGACCTTCATCGAGAACGGCAGGCGCGAAACGTCGCCCACTTTCTCCGCCGCCTTCTTCAGCGAATAATAGGCGTAGTCTTTGCCGCCGACGGTGAGGGTGGAGCGGGTTCCGAGCGTGTCCTTGCCGACCTGGGTCATGCGCTGAAGTGTCCTTTCGTGCGATGTCTACAGCAGTGCGCCACCCCGCGGCGGGGCCGAAAATGGATGGCTAGTCTCTGGGGCGGCCCTGCGCTTTCACGGCGGTAAAATCAAGGGCGCGCCGCCTTGGGCAGGGTCAATTACGACTATCGTCGGGCAAAGTGCAGGCTGCCTGCAAGTGAGGCTAAAGCGCGCTCTGTTCCGGGCGCTTGCGGGTAGCGATCCAGCAGCCGATCACGATCAGGACGGTCCCGGCCACTGTGCCGCCGGTCAGCGGCTCGGCGAACATCAGCCAGCCGAACAGCGCGGCCCACAGGAAGCCGGTGTATTCGACCGGAACCAGCACTTGCGCCTCGGCCCGCGCATAGGCCCAGGTCAGGGTCAGCAGCGCGCCGACTGCCAGCACGGCCCCGGTCCCGATCTGCACCAGCGCCGCCTGATCCGGCCATTGCAGCAGGAATGGCGCCCCCGGCAGCAGGGCAAGGGCCACCAGTCCGCTCTGAAAGAAGGCCACCTCGCCCGGTCCGGCAATCAGCGCCTGCTCGCGCTGGATCACCAGGTTCCAGGCATAGAGCAGGGCGGAAAACAGCAGGGCGGCAAGACCGACCAGCATGTCTTCGGTCAGGGTCTCGCGCCCCAGCTTGCTGCCGACGATCACCACCACCCCGCCCAGCCCGAGAACGGCGCCGATCACCGCCTTGCGCTCGACGGTCTCGCCCAGCAGCAGCGCGGCGAGGTAAAGCGCGATCAGCGGGGCGATGAACGACAGGGCGATGGCTTCGGCCAGCGGCAGGCGGGTCAGCGAGAAGAAGAAGGCCAGCGCCATGACGGCGACAACCGCGCTCCGCTTCACATGGACCCGCAAGGTGGCACGAGCCGGGATCTTCCGCCCGTTCCACAGCCACCAGGGCAGCACCAGCAGGGTGCCGGCCACATTGCGCAGCAGAACGGCGCTGTAGGCACCAACCGCCAGCGCGGCGCCCTTCATGTAGGCGTCCATCGCCGAGAACAGGCCGATACCGATCACGGTCGCCAGGACCGGGGCCAATGCGCTGCGGCTGTTCATCGGTTTGCCCCTTAGGCAGACGGACCGGCCAGGTCACGCGCCAACACGTCACGCGCGAAGCGGCAATTCACGATAGAGCAAGGGACGATGCTTGATGAGGGGCACGAATTGGGGCAAGCCTTGGCGTATCCGGTCACATGACCCGGGCCTTGTCTGGCCCGGTCGCAGGGGTTTTCAATGTCTTTCGCCGCACCTATCCGCCTTTCCTTGATGTGGACGGCCGCGCTCGCCGTGCCTGCGGCTGCGCTGGCTCAAAGCGTACCGACCAACCTCCTGCCGCCCGAGCGGGGGATCGTGCAGCAGCCGGTGGAGGCAGACAGCGACGCGGTGGCGGCGCCCCAACAGCCGCAGGTTCAGCCCACCCAGGTCCAGCCACTGCCCGCACCGGCGCCGGAACCGGTGCTGCAAAGCTGGACGGCCGAACAGGCGGCTGCCCTGCTCGCCCTTGCCGAAGGCATCAAGGCTGAAGGGCTGGACCCGGCCGACTACAACCTGCCCGCCCTGCGCGCCGCAATGGCGGCCGGGCAGGGCATCGCGCTTGACCGCGAGGCGGCCAGGGTATTCGCCTGGCTGATCGAGGACATGCGTGACGGTCGCACGCCGATGTCGCACCGCAAGCAATGGTTCGTGATGGACCCGGATGCGGACCGGATGCCGACCGGGCGCCTGATGGCCGAAGCGCTTGCCTCGGGCGATTTTGCCGCCGTGCTGCAGTCGGTTGCGCCGGTCCATCCTGACTACGCGCGCCTGCGCGAAGCGCTTGCCGCCACTCCGGCCAGTGACGGTGCCAAGCGCAAGCTGATCCGCGCCAACATGGATCGCTGGCGCTGGCTGGCGCGCGATCTCGGCTCGCAGTACCTGATGACCAACGTGCCGGAGTTCCAGCTGCGCCTGACGGTCAACGACAAGATCGTGCGGACCTATCGCACCATCGTCGGCAAGCCGGGGCGGCAGGCAACGCCGCAGCTGGCCGAATCGGTCGAAGGCGTGATCTTCAACCCCACCTGGACCGTGCCGCAGTCCATCGTGAAGGGCGAAGGGCTGGGCGCGCGCGTGCTGGGCAACCCAGCCTGGGCGAAAAGAGCCGGATATACCGCTACCCGGGGCGCTAACGGTTTTGTCACCGTGGTCCAGCAGCCGGGCCCGGGCAATTCACTGGGCTTCATGAAGCTCGACATGCCCAACCGGCACGCGATCTTCCTGCACGACACGCCCAACCGCAACCTGTTCGCGTCCGCCAACCGGGCATTGAGCCATGGCTGCGTGCGGACCGAGCGGGCGACCGAGCTGGCGATCACGCTCTCGATCCTGCAGGCCGGGCTGACGGCGGACGAAGGCGTCGCCACGCTGAAATCGGGCAAGTACACCCGCGTTCCCTTCACCAAGAAGATGCCGGTCTACATCACCTATTTCACCTACGGCACCGACATTGACGGGACCTTGCGCAGCTTCGGCGACATCTACGGGCGCGATGCGCCGGTGCTCGCCTCGCTCGACGCGCCGCGGGTGGCTGACCGCCCGCGAGTGACCGATGAAGAAGTGATCGAGATCCTGGACGATCCCCGCGCCTGAAGCGCGGCTCAGTAAGACCCTGCCTGGAGGATATCGCCCCCGCGCGCAGGATTGGGCATCAGCGCTCGCAATTCGCCCAGCTGCTGGACCGGGCGGGCCGCTATCGAACCATCGGGGGTAAGCCCGAACCGGCCTGCATGGAGCACGCGCCCGCCGCCAAGGTCGACCAGTGCGCGCTGGAAGTCATCGAAGCCCATGGCGAAGCAGCCGTTGGAGCGCCCGAGCTTGCCCCATTTGTCGAGGTGCGAACGCTCCGAATAGCGCGCCGGGTGCATCACGATGGCCCGGTCGAGCGCATTGTTGTTGGTGGGATCGAGCCCTTCCAGACGCATCGAGGTGCCGAACCGTCCGACATACCAGCTGTAGGTCATGTAGGTGCCTTCGCTGGTACAGTGCGAATCGTGGTCGTTGGAGAACCAGTTGAGCCAGCCGTCATGCTCCGGGTCCGACCCGTCACCATGGCTGACAAGGTAGGAATCGATCCGCCCCGCGTCGAGATAGACCAGGTGCATCCGAGGCTCGGTACTGGCGAGGCCGAAGTCGGCAATGCCGACCACGTCATGCCGCCACACCAGGGCGCCCGCCCGCTGCTGCGCCTGTTTTGCGATCTCGACCAGCTTTGCATCGCGCGCCAGCCCGCCGCGCGCCATGGCAGGCACGGCGGCAGGCAGCGTCAGTGCTGCGCCGGTGGCAAGGGTGCCCTTGAGGAGATCGCGTCTGTTCATGCAGGCCATTGTAGCACGGGAATCGGTGACGGACAGGTGAACGGAGCATACCCCAAATGGCGGGGAGGTCCAGACGCCGCGCTGTTCCGCCGGTGTGGCGCCGGACAGCTCGACTGATCAGACCTGGTCTGCCAGCGCCAGGAGCTCGGCGAAGATCGCCTCTTCGCTGCGGCTGGCGGCGTTGCGCCATGAAGCGGCGCTATCCAGGTTGAGCGCGCGGCCATCGCTCCGCAGCACCAGCACGGCAGGGGTTCCGGGCACGGCATCCAGCCCGAACCGGCGTGCCAGGCCAAGGTTATGTCCGTCGCCCGTCTGCGGCATCCCGACATTGACGAAGACCAGCTCGTACCGCTCCGCCACCAGCGCGGCAAAGCGCGGCGTTTCCAGCCATCCGGCCAGCGCGCGGCTGTCATGGCACCAGTTCGCGCCGAACACGACCAGCACCCGCGTGCCGCGCTCGGCTGCGCGGACAAGCGCGGCATCGACCGCCGCCACGGCATCAGGTGCGGCATTGTAGGATCGGGCTTCCGGATGACCGGTTTTGGGTGCGCCGGTGGTGGCACATCCGGCCAGCGCCAGAGCGCCGAGCAGCAGGAGCAGGCGGGTCATGCAGTGTCCTTGAAGGTGGGGGCAGGGTGGCGGGCGTTCTCGCGGGCCATGGCAATCATCGAGGCGGCGTGGCGGGCCGCGACCGCGCGGGCGTCTGCGCCATAGCCGCCGCCGAGGGCGCTGGCGACCGGAATGCCGCGCCCGCGGGCCTCGCCGAGCACCATGCAATCGCGCGTTGCCAGCCCGCTGTCACTGAGCGCGAGGCGGCCCAGCTGGTCGTCGGCATGGGGGTCAACCCCGGCCTGGTAGAGCACCATGTCGGGCGCAAACCGGTCAAGCAGCGCGGGCAGGTGCCGCGCCAGTTCCGCGAGGTAAGCCGCGTCATCCATGCCGTCGGGCAGGGCGACATCGAGGCTGGAGCGGGCCTTGCGCACGGGGAAGTTCTTGTCCGCGTGCATCGAGAAGGTGAACACGTCCTCCCGCCCCGCGAGCAGGCTGGCGGTCCCGTCACCCTGGTGGACGTCGAGATCGACCACCAGCACGCGCCGCGCGTGGCCTTCAGCGAGCAGACGGTTGGCGGCGACGGCCAGATCGTTGAACACGCAATAGCCCGCGCCGGTATCGTGCAGCGCATGGTGGCTGCCCGCCGCGCTGTTGGCGGCATAGCCGTGCGCCATGGCGAGGCGCGCGGCGAGGTATGTCCCGCCGTTGGTGTGCTGCACCCGCGCCGCGATCCGCTCTGTCACCGGAAAGCCGATCCGGCGTTCCTTGTCCGGTGGCACGGCTGCGCGGAAGACCTCGTCGACGTAGATGGGGCAATGGACTGCCTCCAGCCAGCGGCGCGGCATTGGCTCAGGCGCGTGTTCGGTCAGCGGGATGCCGCTGCTGCGCAGTTCCTCCATCACCAGCCGGTACTTGTCGAACCGGAAGGTGCCGCGTGCAGGGGCGGGCGGGGCGTAATCGACATGATGGACGACGTGCAGCATGGCGCTCACAGGTATCCGGTGTGTTCGGCGAAAATCTTCACGCCGAGCGCGATCAGGATCACTCCGCCAAGCCGCTCTGCCCACGCCCCGAACCGGTCTCCCGCCTTGCGCCCTAACATGACGCCGAGGCCGCTCAGCACCAGCGTGACCAGCCCGATCACCAGCCCGGCTGTGAGCGGTGCGACATCCAGAGTGGGCAGGGTCACACCCGCCGCCAGTGCGTCGATGCTGGTAGCAATGCCAGCAACCAGCAGAGCCAAGCCGGTCAGGGCCGCGCCCTCCGCGTCATCGCTGCCTGAACCCCGCAGCATCCGCACCCCGAGGAAGGCGAGCAGCCCAAACGCGATCCAGTGGTCCACCGCTGCGACATAGGCCAGCGCAAAGGCCCCGATCCCCCAGCCGATCAGCGGCATGACCCCCTGGAACAGCCCGAAAGTGCCCGCGATTGCTGCCCCGCCGCGCCAGCCCGGCCGGAACCGCGCGCCCTGGGTCAGGGCGACGGCAAAGGCATCCATCGCCAGCGCGAGGGCAAGCAGGAAAACAGCGAACATCGTCAGCGAACGGCCGGCTCGATCTGGCCTCCGTGATGGAACGCCGTGCCCGCCATGGTCGCCAGCAGACCGACAACCAGCGAATCGAACACCATCAATGCCCAGACCACCGCATCGTGTTGCCCCATGGCCCACATGTGGTTTTGCCCATGCAGCCATTGCAGCGGAGCCCATGTCGCCGCAGCGAACAGCAGCATGCGCACCGCCGGCCACCAGCCGTGGCGGAAGTAGTCGCGCAGGCTTGCCTCCCTTGCGCCGCCAAGGGCAGCAACCAGCATGACCATCAGGGGCAGTGTCGCCAGAGCCAGCGCGATATCGATGTATCCGGCTCTCTCAGCCCCAATGCTTGGTTCAACCAGCGTACCCGGAAGGCTTGTGGCCGCCAGCAGCGCGATGGCAACCAGGAAGCCCTTCCACGCCACGCCGCGCACATCCCACCATCGCTGGCCCCGCTCCCACGCGCCCCAGAACCGGATGGACGCGAGAAACGCCAGCACGAGTCCGGCGATCTTGAGATAGCCCCACACCATACGCCGGGGATCGTCAGACAGCGTGCGTGCCGCCTCGCGGCTGTCGAACATCCCGATGCGGATCTCGGCGACGTGTTGCAGGAACTCCGGCACCACCACCAGCGCGGGAATGAGTGGTGCGAGCCACCAGATGCGAATGCCATCACGCAAGGTTTGCCCGAACAGGGCGAACGTGTCGCGAATCATTCAGCCGCTACCGCCGGGGCTGGCGCTGCATGGGGGTCGAAGGCGGTTGCTTCGCCGCGCTCGATCTCGGCTGCCTTATCCTCGACAAGCCTGACGATGTGGTCGAGCATGGCCTCGCTCTGCACGTGGTGGTCGGTCACTCCGCGCAGGTAGACCATGTGCTTGCCCGCGCCGCCGCCGGTCAGGCCGATGTCGGTTTCGCGCGCTTCGCCGGGGCCATTGACCACGCAGCCGAGCACCGAGAGGCTCATCGGCGTCTTGATGTGCTCGAGCCGCTTCTCCAGCGCCTCGACCGTGCGGATCACGTCGAAGCCCTGGCGCGAGCAGCTGGGGCAGGAGACAATCCGCACCCCCCGGGTGCGCAGGCCCAGGGCCTTCAGCATCTCGAAGCCGACCTTGACCTCCTGCTCCGGCTCGGCGGAGAGGCTGACGCGGATGGTATCGCCAATGCCCGCCCACAGCAGGCTGCCGATGCCGATGCTCGACTTGACCGTGCCGCCGATCAGCCCGCCCGCTTCGGTGATGCCGAGGTGCAGCGGGCAGTCGACGGTTTCGGCGAGGCCATGATAGGCGGCGACGGCGAGGAACACGTCGCTCGCCTTCACCGCCACCTTGTACTCGTGGAAGTCGTGGTCCTGCAGCAGCTTGATGTGGTCGAGCGCACTTTCGATCAGCGCCTCGGGGCAAGGCTCGCCGTACTTCTCCAGCAGGTCCTTCTCGAGGCTGCCGGCATTGACCCCGATGCGGATCGCGCAGCCGTTGGCCTTGGCTGCGCGGACGACCTCCGCCACCCGCTGCGAGGAGCCGATGTTGCCCGGGTTGATGCGCAGGCAGGCGGCACCGGCGTCAGCCGCTTCGAGCGCGCGCTTGTAGTGGAAGTGGATGTCGGCGACGAGCGGCACCTGCGCTGCCTTGGCGATCTTGCGGAAGCTGGCAGTCGATTCCTCGGTCGGGCAGGAGACGCGGATGATGTCCGCCCCGGCTTCCTCGCAGCGGCGGATCTGGTCGATCGTCGCCACCGCGTCTTCGGTCGGGGTGTTGGTCATGGTCTGGACCGTGATCGGCGCGTCGCCGCCCACTGGCACGTTGCCGACC
>NCJP01000146.1 GCA_002278985.1 Erythrobacter sp. 34-65-8 | reverse complement strand
TGCGCCTCGTCGGTCAGTTTCCGGCTCGGCGTGGTCAGCTTGGACAGATCGGAGTTGATTGTCTTGACCTGCTCCTTCTGGGCCGGGGTCAGCTGCGCCCCGGCGTTGACCATGCCTTCATAGGTTTCCTCCAGCAGCTTGGCCTGCTCCGGCGTCATGCTCATCGAAGCGCGGTTGTCGTAGACCGCCTTCACGCGGGCAAACAGCACCGGATCCAGCGTGATCGCATCGCCATGCTGCGACAGCCTGGGGCCGACCAAGGTCTGCGTTTCGTCAAGCGTGTCGTTGGTGTTGGCGCCGGTCAGGGCGAAGAACATGGTCGCGACCCGGCCCAGCATCCGCCCCGAGGTTTCCAGCGCGACGATGGTGTTCTCGAACGTGGGCGCCTCCGGGTTGGCCTTGATCCGCGCGATCTCGCCGTTGTGGACCGCCATCGCCTTCTCGAACGCGGGCAGGTAGACCGCGTCTGGCACCCTGGTGAAATCGGGCGCGTGGAAAGGCAGCACGCTGTCATTGGCGAAATAGGCAATCGCCTTGTCCAGCTCGTCGCCAGACAGGTTGACGGAGGAAGCGGCAGGCTTGGTCTGGGCCATGGCGGGCTCCGGCATGATGGCAACAGTGGTGAGCAGCGCGCCGGCAGCGGCGGCGAGCATGAGGCGGGATTTCATCGGCGACTCCTTATCGGATCATGGTCGGGTCTTACCCGGTGTTGGCCGGGCTGTTAGCTGACCGCGCTTGAACCTGAGATTGATTACAAATGCAACCGGGTGCATTTCCGTCACTGGGCGCATCGGCTCCGGTCGCCCTTCCGGCAGGCTTCCACGTCGGCGCGCCAGCGGGCCATGGCGGCTTCGTGTTCGCGCTCGCGCCGGAGCCGTTCAGCCTCGACCGCCGCGACCGCCGCCTCGTGCTCGGCCGTCTGGCGGGCGATGGTGGCCTCCCGGTCACGCAGGGCCTGCTCGTAGGCCTGCCGGTTGGCTTCGTTCTCGGCCAGCTGGCGGGTGCCGAACTCGGCCTGTTCCCGGTTCAGGCGCTCGCGCTCGGCCTGCTCGCGCTGCTCCTGCTCGGAGGTAACCGGAACGGATAAGGGCGGAACAGGGTCAACAGGGTCAGAGGAGACCTGCGCAGGCTGCGCGGCGGTGGCTGTGCTGGCCGAGCCCAGCGTGCGGTTCGGGCGACTTGACGGGCCATCCTTGCAGCCTGGCACGATCGGATCGGCCCAATTGGGCACGCTGCCGCGCGGCGGGAAAATCCGGCTCTTGGCTTCGGCGCGCCAACCGTCATTGGTCACCACTGCCGGCGAAGACAGGGTGTAGTAATTGGAGAATGGCTTGGTGGGGCCGGACGAGCCGTCCCGGCAAAACTGCGTGTTGAATGTCAGGTGCCTGGTGGTGGAACTTTCGGAAATCCGCCAGCCGTCTCCATGATTGGAGATGCTGCGGACATAAAAGACATATTCCGGATAGTCTTTGCCATCGACCCCCTGTTTGGCGCCGGTCCGTTCAGCGCCGGTGATCACCGCAACCAGATCGCCAGCACGAGGCACATACTGCGACCGCCCGCTGCCATGGACTTTCTCCTCTGCCACGACGAGGCGGATCTCGGTGCCGTTGACTTCGAACTCTATGTCGCTGTGGGGAAATCGAGACACCCAGCGCCCCTGCACCTCGGCCAGAAACGCCGGATCGATTGCGGCCTGGGCCTGTGCTGGCTGCGCCCACGCCAGATTCAGCCCTGCGATGGAGGCAGGGGCGGCAAACGCGAGCATGGCAGGCAACAAGATACGCATGAGGTCTCATCCTGTTTGCAAGATTTACTGCACCACGCCCTTTCAATGGATCATTGTCAATCCCACCTGCTGCCTTTCCAGGTTGTCCCGCCCGCCCGGTCGGCTGCCTTGCAGAATCCGAACAAATATGGAACAGCACGACCCATGGCATTGACCCACATTTCCGTGCGCGGCGCGCGCGAGCATAACCTCAAGGGGGTCGATATCGACCTGCCGCGCGATGCGCTGATCGTGATCACGGGGCTTTCGGGGTCGGGCAAGTCCAGCCTGGCGTTCGACACGATCTACGCCGAGGGGCAGCGGCGCTATGTCGAGAGCCTTAGCGCCTATGCGCGCCAGTTTCTCGAAATGATGCAGAAGCCCGATGTCGAGCATATCGACGGGCTTTCTCCTGCCATCAGCATCGAGCAGAAGACCACCAGCCGCAACCCGCGCTCCACTGTGGCGACGGTGACCGAGATCTACGATTACATGCGGCTGCTGTGGGCCCGCGTCGGCGTGCCTTATTCACCTGCCACCGGCCTGCCGATCAGCGCGCAGACTGTCAGCCAGATGGTCGACCGGGTGATGACCTTGCCGGAAGGCACGCGGCTCTACCTGCTCGCCCCGGTGGTGCGCGGGCGCAAGGGCGAATACCGGCGCGAGCTGGCCGAATGGCAGAAGGCCGGCTTCACCCGGGTGCGGATCGACGGCGAATTCTACGGCATCGAGGAAGCCCCCGCGCTCGACAAGAAGCTCAAGCACGACATCGAGGTGGTGGTTGACCGGATCGCGGTGAAGCCGGGCGTGGAGACGCGGCTGGCTGACAGCTTCGAGCAGGCGCTTAAGCTGGCCGAGGGACTGGCCTATGTCGACCTGGCTGACGGCGTGGTGCCAGGGCGTGAGGGCGAGGGTGAAGCGGGCGGCGCCATGAAGGGCGCGGGCATTCCTGCCAACCGGATCGTCTTTTCGGAGAAGTTCGCCTGCCCCGTCTCCGGCTTCACCATCGAGGAGATCGAGCCGCGGCTGTTCTCCTTCAACGCGCCGCAGGGGGCCTGCCCGACCTGCGATGGCCTGGGCGAGAAGATGCTGTTCGACCCGCAGCTGGTGGTGCCGAACGAGGCGCTGTCGCTCAAGCAGGGCGCGGTGGTGCCGTGGGCCAAGTCCAACCCGCCGAGCCCCTATTACATGCAGGTGCTGGCGAGCCTGGCCAAGGCCTATGACTTCGCGCTCACCACCCCGTGGCAGGAACTCGCGCCCGATCAGCGGACCATCATCCTCCACGGCACGGGCGGGATGCCGGTGCCGCTGACCTTCAAGGACGGGCGCAAGGAATACACTGTCACCAAGGCGTTCGAAGGGGTGATCGGCAACCTCAACCGCCGCCTGCTGCAGACCGAAAGCGCGTGGATGCGCGAGGAGCTGAGCAAGTTCCAGACTGCGCAGGCCTGCGAGGCGTGCGGCGGCAAGCGGCTCAACGAAAAGGCATTGAGCGTGAAGGTAGCGATGACCGACATCGCCACGCCCACCAAGATGAGCGTCGCCGATGCCAAGGCCTGGTTCCTCGCGCTGGAGGAACAACTGGGCGAGACCCAGCGCCAGATCGCCCGCGCCATCCTGAAAGAGATCAACGAGCGGCTCGGCTTCCTCGACAACGTCGGGCTCGACTACCTCAATCTTGACCGCACCAGCGGCACCCTCAGCGGCGGGGAGAGCCAGCGCATCCGCCTCGCCAGCCAGATCGGCAGCGGGCTGTCAGGCGTGCTCTACGTGCTCGACGAGCCCTCCATCGGCCTGCACCAGCGCGACAACGACCGGCTGCTCGAAACCCTCAAGCGCCTGCGCGATCTCGGCAACACGGTGATCGTGGTCGAGCATGACGAGGACGCGATCCGCACCGCCGACCACGTGGTCGATCTCGGCCCCGGCGCGGGTGTGCACGGGGGCGAGGTGGTGGCGCAGGGCACGCTCGCGCAAGTGCTCAAGTCGAAAACCAGCCTCACCGCCGCCTACCTCAACGGCACCCGCCGGATCGAGGTGCCGGCCACGCGCCGCAAGGGCAACGGCCACCACGTGACGGTCCACGGCGCGCGGGCCAACAACCTGCGCGATGTCACCGCCAAGTTCCCGCTCGGCACCTTCACCTGCGTCACCGGGGTTAGCGGCTCGGGCAAGTCCAGCCTCACCATCGACACGCTCCACGCCGCCGCCGCGCGCGCGCTCAACGGCGCGCGGGTGATCGCCGGGGCGCATGACAAGGTCACCGGGCTGGAGCTGTGCGACAAGGTGATCGAGATCGACCAGTCCCCGATCGGCCGCACCCCGCGCTCCAACCCCGCCACCTACACCGGCGCCTTCACCCAGATCCGGGACTGGTTCGCCGGCCTGCCGGAAAGCCAGGCGCGCGGCTACAAGCCCGGCCGGTTCAGCTTCAACGTCAAGGGCGGCCGGTGCGAGGCGTGCCAGGGCGACGGCCTGATCAAGATCGAGATGCACTTCCTGCCCGATGTCTACGTCACCTGCGAACAGTGCCACGGCAAACGCTACAACCGCGAAACGCTGGAGGTGACGTTCAAGGGCCTCAGCATCGCCGACGTGCTCGACATGACGATCGAGGACGCGGAGGAGTTCTTCAAGGCCGTCCCCCCGATCCGTGACAAGATGCACATGCTGAACGAGGTTGGCCTCGGCTACGTCAAGGTCGGCCAGCAGGCCACCACCCTCAGCGGGGGCGAGGCGCAGCGGGTCAAGCTGGCCAAGGAACTCAGCCGCCGCAGCACCGGGCAGACGCTCTACATCCTCGACGAGCCGACCACCGGCCTGCACTTCGAGGACGTGAGGAAACTTCTGGAAGTCCTTCATTCCCTTGTGGAACAGGGAAACACGGTCGTGGTGATTGAACACAATCTCG
>NCJP01000145.1 GCA_002278985.1 Erythrobacter sp. 34-65-8 | reverse complement strand
AACCCCAACGGGGCGAACTGACCCGCTCCGCTTCGGGGCGGCGAATACCCTCTTTGCAGTGTGGCGGCATTTCGGTAAAGCGCCCGCTCGCGGCGAGGGCATGACCGTGCCGCTTCAGGACTGGAACGGGGCCGTAGCTCAGATGGGAGAGCGCGTCGTTCGCAATGACGAGGTCAGGGGTTCGATCCCCCTCGGCTCCACCAGTGGCCTGAACTCCCTTCGTGTCGAGCCCAGTCAAGACACTACAGGCGACATCAGCTCTCAGACCCGTTAGACACCCGCCATGCATTTCCTTGATCAAGCAAAAATCTATCTCAAATCCGGCGGCGGCGGCCCCGGTGCCGTGTCGTTCCGACGCGAGAAATACGTTGAATACGGCGGGCCGGACGGTGGCAACGGCGGCAAGGGCGGGGACATCGTGTTCGAAGCGGTGCCCGGTCTCAACACGCTGATCGACTTCCGCTACGCCCAGCATTTCAAGGCTCTGCGCGGCTCGCACGGCATGGGCAAGGACCGGACCGGTGCGGGCGCGCCCGATCTGATCATCCCGGTTCCGGTCGGCACGCAGATCCTGTCGGAGGACAAGGAGGAGGTGCTGGCAGACTTCACCGAAGTCGGCCAGCGGATGGTCTTCCTCGAAGGCGGGATGGGCGGGCGGGGCAACGCCAGTTACAAGACCAGCACCAATCGCGCTCCCCGGCAGCACCAGCCGGGCGAGGCGGGGCAGGAAATGTGGGTCTGGCTGCGGCTGAAGCTGCTCGCTGACGTCGGCCTGCTGGGCCTGCCGAACGCAGGTAAGAGCACCTTCATCAACCAGGTGTCCAACGCCGGGGCCAAAGTGGGCGATTATGCCTTCACCACGCTGGTGCCCAAGCTGGGCGTGGTGCGCCACCGAGGGCGCGAATTCGTGCTCGCGGACATTCCGGGCCTGATTGAAGGCGCGGCAGACGGGGCCGGGATTGGTGACCGGTTCCTGGGCCACATCGAGCGATGCCGGGTGCTGATCCATCTGATCGATATCTCCGGCACCGATCCGGTCGAGGCGATGCAGGTGATCGAGGCCGAACTGGAAGCCTACGGCGCCGGCTTGGCCGACAAGGCCCGGCTGGTGGTGCTTAACAAGCTCGATCTGGCAGACCGCGAGCTGGGGGAAGGCTTTGCCGATGAACTGCTGGCGGCAGGCGCGGACAAGGTGTTCGCGATCTCCGGCGCCACCGGGGCCGGGGTCGACAAGTTGCTCGACGCAGTGCTCGGCTACCTGCCCGACCGCACCTCGACCGAAACCAAAGGGGCCGAGCGCGAGGACGTGCCCGACGATGGCGGAGACTGGTCGCCGATCTGAGGGGGCTAGCCGCAACCGCGCGCAGGCGATAAGCGGCGCGCGATGCCTTTGACTGCGCTCTCTCAACTGGCCGACCCGGCTATCTGCCGGCGCCTCGTGCTCAAGGTCGGCTCGTCGCTGCTGGTGGACGGCGCCGGCCGGGCGCGGGAGGCGTGGCTCGTTTCGCTGGTACAGGACATTGCTGCCTTGCGGCGCAGCGGCACGGAAGTGATCGTGGTCAGCTCTGGCGCGATTGCGCTTGGCGCGGTGCGACTGGGCTTGCCCGAGCGGGGGCGGCGCAGTCTGGCCGATGCACAGGCGGCAGCGGCGGTGGGCCAGATTGAACTGGCGGGTCTGTGGACCGATAGCCTGGGCGGGCATGGGATTCCGGCCGCGCAGCTGCTGCTCACCCTGGCCGATCTGGAAGATCGCCGCCGTTATCTCAATGTCTCTGCCACGCTGGCCCGGCTGCTGGAAGCGGGGGCCGTGCCGGTCATCAACGAGAACGACAGTGTAGCGACCGAGGAAATCCGGTTCGGCGACAATGACCGGCTGGCTGCCCGCGTGGCGCAGGCGGCGGATGCCGATGCCGTGGTGCTCCTGTCCGACGTCGATGGCCTGTACGACAGTGACCCGCGCGAGCCGGGCGCGGTGCTGGTGCCCACGGTGGACGGGATCACGCCTGCAATCAGGGCCATGGCCAGCAGCGCATCGTCTTCCGGCCTTGGCTCGGGCGGGATGGCATCCAAGCTGCAGGCAGCGCAGATTGCCGAACGGGCGGGGATATCCCTCGCGATCATCAACGGCATTCACGAGCAGCCTGTCTCCACCGCATTGACGACATGCCTGGGCACCCTGTTCCTGCCCCAGCGCAGTGACCGGGCACGCAAGGCCTGGCTGGGCGGCCGGATGGCAGCGTCAGGCACATTGCGGGTCGATGCCGGATGCGCCGATGCGCTGGGCAAGGGTGCCAGCCTGCTGGCGGCCGGCGTAATCGGGGTTTCCGGCAGCTTCCGCCGGGGCGACCTTGTCAAGATCTGCGATCTCAGGGGCAAGGCGCTGGCGCAGGGTCTAAGCGAGTATGACGCGCACGATTGCATGGCGATTGCCGGCAAGCGCGAAAGCGAACAGGCCGCCTTGCTCGGCTATGCGCCGCGCAGCTGTGTTGTTCACCGCGACCACATGGTGCTGCTGTGACGATCGCGCTGACCGGCGCGACCGGGTTCGTCGGGCAGGCCGTCCTCGATGTGCTGGCGCGCAAGAAGGTGCTGGCACGCGCGCTCGCCCGCACGGTGCCTGCGGAAACACACGCTTTTGTTGACTGGATACCCGGCAGCCTGTCCGATCCGCAGGCCCTGGCGCACCTCCTCGCGGGGACCGAAGTCGTGCTCCACATTGCCGGGCTTACGACCGCCCATGATCCGGCCGATCTGGAAGCGGCCAATGTGGCCGGTACACTGGCGCTGGTGGAAGCCGCACGCCAGGCGGGTGTGAAGCGCTTCGTCTTCGTGTCCTCGCTGGCCGCGCGCGAGCCGGAGCTCTCGGCCTATGGCGCTTCCAAGGCGAAGGCGGAAAAGATTGTCGCCGCGAGCGGACTGGACTGGACCACTGTGCGCCCGCCCGCTGTCTATGGCCCGCGCGACAAGGACATGTTCGAGCTGTTCCGCATGGCCCGGCGCGGGTTTGTGCCCATGCCGCCGCCCGGGCGCACTTCGCTCATCCATGTGCATGATCTGGCCGAATTGCTGGTGGCCCTGCTGCCTGGTGGCGAGGGGGTTACGGGTGAACTTTTCGAGCCCGACGACGGCCGCGAGCAGGGCTGGAGCCATCGCGAACTGGCCCGCACGATCGGCTGGGCGGTAGGCACCAGGCCGTGGGTGCCGCACCTTTCCGCCCGGGCACTGGCGCGCCTTGCCCGCCTTGACCGCACATTCCGGCGCGACAAGGCGAAGCTGACGGCTGATCGGGTCCGCTACATGGTCCACCCGGACTGGGTGTGCGATCCGGCCCGCAGCGTTCCCCCGGACATCTGGGCCCCGCGTGTGCCCACGCGGGCGGGGCTGAAGGGCACGGCCCGCTGGTATCGGGAAAAGGGCTGGCTCAAATAAGCCGCAAGGCGTTGCGGTGCGTTACCCGCCCTGACTCCCGTCCAGCGGAATCTCGGCCAGTCCGGGCTGGACCAGCCGGGCGCGGACGGGCTCACTGCCGTCCGAGGTGCGGACCGGGATCCAGTCTCCGACCGCTCCGGCCGACAGCGCTTGTGCGGTGCGGCGGACGGTAAACCCCCTGCCGGTCACTGCGACTGTCAGGCTTTCGCCCCGGCGGACGGCAGGTTGCCGGGTCGTGGTTGCGGGGCCAACCACCAGATTGACGAAAATCCGCCAGCCACCGCCATCCGGGCAGGCGATCTGCACCGTCCGGCCCGGAGCGCCATGCCAGGAAGCAACCGGATCCGATCCGCAAGCCCGCAACCTCAGGCGGCGATCCACCGGCTCGCGTGCCCCGCCCGGCTGGCCGATCGCCATGCCGGTAAACCGGGCAACGATCCGATCCAGTTCTGCGTGCGGGATAGGGGTGCTTTGTGCCACCGCCGGGGCCGCCAGGGCCGAAAGTGCGGGCAGGATGATTGATCGGAACATGGTTGTTTCTCCATTCAACACGTCCCGCAACCGCAGCAAACTCTGTGCCAGCTCCACCTAGGGAGTGGTGCCTAACGGCGTGCCGCCATCGTGTTAACCATCATCTGGCATTCGACTGCCGCACCGCACTACCGAGGGCCCGTTGCCCCGGAGTGGCGCACGGAGCCACCGCCGATGGGTTTGCACGATCCCGATTCCGCTTTCACCGGTCAGGCGTCCGCCAGCGGCATTGAGCCCCTGTTCGACCGGCTGGAAGAGGCCATCCGCCGCTTTTCCGAAACGGCATCGCGCGCCAGCGACCAGACCGGGGCGTGCCAGCAGCAGTTCCGCAACCAGATCGATGTTGCCGAAGGGCTGGCCCCCGATCCTTCCACGCGGCAGATTGTGGATCTGGCGCGGGCCATGCTGGCCACCCTGGGCCAGATCGAGCGCAACATGCTCCGCAGCCAGGCCGAAACCGACCAGTTACGGGTCGATCTCGAGCAAGCCCGACGGGAGGCGAACGTCGACTGCCTGACCGGGTTGCCGAACCGCCGGGCGTTCGAGCGCGAATATACCCAGGCCATCGAGAAAGCCCGTTCCGAAGGAAGCGCGCTGCACGTGGCGATCTGCGATATCGACCGGTTCAAGAGCGTCAACGATCGGTTCGGCCATGAGACCGGCGACGGGCTGCTGCGCGCAGTTGCGGCGATGCTGGGCGAATGTGCGGCCGATGGTTGCTTCGTCGCCCGCCATG
>NCJP01000144.1:4748-6827 GCA_002278985.1 Erythrobacter sp. 34-65-8 | reverse complement strand
CGCCGCTGGCGCGGTCGATGATCTTGGTCGAAGCGCCAAGATAGACACCCATGGAAAGCACCGCGCCTTCGCCGACTTCGACCCCTTCGGCCACCTCGGCGCGTGCGCCGATGAAGGCACCGTCGCCGATGATGACCGGGCCGGCCTGAAGCGGCTCCAACACGCCGCCAATACCCGCGCCGCCCGAGATATGCACGTTCTTGCCGATCTGCGCGCAGCTGCCGACGGTGGCCCAGGTGTCGACCATGGTCCCCTCATCGACATAGGCGCCGATGTTGACGAAGCTCGGCATCAGGACCACGCCTTTGCCGATGAAGGCGCCGCGCCGCGCGACTGCGCCGGGAACGACGCGGAAACCGGCGTCGCGGAAGCGGTTCTCGCCCCATCCGGCAAACTTGCTCGGCACTTTGTCGTAAGCCGGGGCGCCGGCCGCGCCGCCATCGATCAGCACGTTGTCGTTGAGGCGGAAGCTCAGGAGAACGGCCTGCTTGAGCCACTGGTTGACCCGCCAGCCGCCATTACCGTCAGGTTCGGCCACCCGCGCCTTGCCGCCATCGAGCAGTTCGAGCGCGGCTTCGACCGGTTCGCGCACGTCGGCGCTGGCCGGGGTCACCTCGGTGCGGCGTTCCCATGCGGCTTCGATGGCGGACTGGAGATCGGCGGTCATGTGGCACTCCCGGGCTGGCGTTTCGCCCGCGCTGTTAGGGCGGCGGGCGCTATCCGTCCATCCCCGCCGCGAGCGCGAAGTCGTATGCACGATCGACCAGCGGGGCGACCCTGTCGGACATGGACCGGGCATGGGCAGAAGAAGCCGTGCCGTCGATCACCCGCTTCTTGATGCCCTGGATGATGCCGGCGAGGCGGAACAGGTTGTAGGCAAAGTACCAGTCCATCGGAGGCACGGGATAGCCGGTGCGCGCAACGTAGCGTTCCACGGCCTGCTCGACAGTGGGGATGCCAAGCGCCTCGAGGTCGAGGCCCTGCAGCCCGGCACGGCCATCGGCGGGACTATGCCAGTTCAGCATCAGGTAGCTGAAGTCCGCAATCGGATCGCCGAGGGTCGACAGCTCCCAGTCGAGCACGGCCAGCACCCGGTTGGCGTCCGCCTCGAAGATCATGTTGTCGAGCCGGTAGTCGCCGTGGACCACGCTCGATCCATGCTGCGGCGGCACGGTCTGCGGCAGCCATTCGATCAGCCGCTCCATCTTCGGCATGTGCTCGGTTTCGCTGAGCTTGTACTGCTTGGTCCAGCGGCTGATCTGGCGGGCGCAGTAGTCGGACGGCTTGCCGAATTCACCGAGACCGATGGCGACCGGGTCTTTCAGGTGCAGGTCGGCCATGGTGTCGATCATGGCATGGTAGATTTCGCGCCGTTCCTGCGGGCTGCATTGCGGCAGCGCGCCGTTCCACAGCGACCGGCCATCGGCCAGCCCCATGATGAAGAACTTGGACCCGAGGACCTCCGGGTCTTCGCACAGGCCGTATGTCTTCGGCACCGGAAACCCGGTCGGGCCGAGAGCGTGCATCGCGGTATATTCGCGGTCGACGGCGTGCGCGCTCGGCAGCAGCTTGCCGAACGGCTGACGCCGCAGCACGTAGGATCGGCCCGGGGTGTCAATCCGGTAGGTGGGATTGGACTGGCCGCCCTTGAATTTGGAATAGGAAATCGGGCCTTCGAAGCCCTCGACATGGGCCTCGCACCAGGCGGTCAGTGCGGCCAGGTCGAGCCGGTCGTTGTCCGACACCTCGACCGTGCCGACCATTTCCTTGTCGAAATCGATTGCCGTCTCGCTCATCAGTCGAACACCACCACGCTGCGCGCCGAGTGGCCGCTCTTCATTTTCTCGAACCCGTCGTTGATCCTTTCCAGCGGGATCCGCTCGGCAATGATGGTGTCGAGGTCGAGCAGGCCGCGCAGGTAGAAATCGACCAGCCGCGGCAGGTCGACAGGGAAGTGGTTCATGCCCATGATCGCGCCCTGCAGCTTCTTGCCCGAGAGCAGGTCAAGCGCGCCGAGGCCAACCTTGCAATCGAGCGGCATCATCCCGAGGATCGTCGCCGTGCCGCCGCGCCGCAGGC
>NCJP01000144.1:0-4729 GCA_002278985.1 Erythrobacter sp. 34-65-8 | reverse complement strand
CGATCGCATGGTGCACGCCGCCCTTTGAGATCGCCATGATCTGCTGCGCGGCGTCAGGGGCCATGGCGTCAACCGCATGGGTTGCGCCCAGCACCATCGCCAGCTCACGCTTTTCCGGCACCGGATCGACGGCGATGACCTGACCGGCTCCGGCAATCTTGGCTGCATTGATTGCAGCCAGGCCGACCCCGCCGCAGCCGATCACCGCCACGCTTTCGCCCGGCACCACCGAGCAGGCGTTGAAGATCGTGCCTGCACCGGTCGTCACCGCGCAGCCGAGAATGGCAGCGCGGTCGAGCGGCATGTCCTTGTCGATGCTGACACAGGCGTGTTCGGGGATCAGCATCTGCTCGCAGAACGCCGAAAGATTGAGCATCTGGTTGACCGGCGATCCATCGGCCCGGCGGATGCGCGGCCCGGCATCGCCGCTGCGGCGGGTATCACCGCCCAGGCACAGCGCCATGCGGCCGGTCACGCAGAACTCGCAGTGGCCGCAGAAGGCGCTGAGGCAGGAGACGACATGATCGCCCGGTTTGACCGTCTTCACCTCGCTGCCGACCGCGCGGACCACCCCGGCCGCTTCGTGGCCGGGAATGGCCGGAAGCGGGTGAGGGTAGCTGCCTTCGATGAAGTGCAGGTCAGAATGGCACAGGCCGCAGGCCTTGGTGTCGATCAGGACTTCATGCGGGCCGGGATCGGCCAGCTCGACGTCGCCCATGACCAGGCCCTGTCCGGGCTGTTCGAGAATTGCTGCCTTTGCCATCTGCTCTGTCCTTGTCTTGCCGCGTCTTACCGCGCCACGCCCATATCACCCGAACTGAACGAGGGGCTTGCCGTCATCGGGCCCTTGCCGTCTCGCAGGGCATTGGCGCTCGGGCCCGGGTTGGGGGCGTGACGGGCGAACTCGATGTGCGCGATGGAACGGGCGTGGACTTCGTCCGGCCCGTCAGCGAGTCGCAGAGTGCGCTGGTGGGCATAGGCCGAAGCAAGGCCGTAGTCCTCGCTAACCCCGCCGCCGCCATGGGCCTGGATCGCATCGTCGATGATCCGCAGCGCCATGTTGGGGGCCTGCACCTTGATCATGGCGATTTCCTGCTTGGCCGCCTTGTTGCCGACCTTGTCCATCATGTCGGCCGCCTTGAGGCACAGCAGGCGGGTCATTTCGATGTCGATCCGGGCGCGGGCCACGCGTTCTTCCCACACCGAGTGCTTGTAGACCGGCTTGCCGAACGCCTCACGCTCCTGCAGGCGGCGGCACATCTTTTCCAGCGCTTCTTCGGCGACGCCGATGGTGCGCATGCAGTGATGGATGCGGCCCGGCCCGAGGCGGCCCTGGGCGATCTCGAACCCGCGCCCTTCGCCCAGCAGCATGTTGGTAACGGGCACGCGCACGTCTTTCAGTTCCACTTCCATGTGGCCATGCGGCGCATCGTCATAGCCGAACACCGGCAAGTGGCGCAGGATGTTCACGCCCGGTGCGTCGATCGGCATCAGCACCATCGACTGCTGGGCGTGGCGCTGGGCGCCGAAGTCGGTCTTGCCCATCACGATCGCGACCTTGCAGCGGGGGTCGCCGAGGCCGGAGGACCACCACTTGCGGCCATTGATGACGTATTCGTCACCGTCACGCTCGATCCGGGTTTCGATATTGGTCGCATCGGACGAGGCGGTGAACGGCTCGGTCATCAGGAAGGCGGAGCGGATCTCGCCGTTCATGATCGGGCGGAGCCATTCCTCTTTCTGCTCGCGGGTGCCGTAGCGGTGGAACACTTCCATGTTGCCGGTGTCGGGCGCAGAGCAGTTGAACACTTCGCTGGCAAAGCCGATCCGCCCCATTTCCTCGGCGCAGAGCGCATATTCGAGGTTGGTCAGGCCCGGTCCTTCGAATTCGAAGGTATCGTCAACATGGTGGTGGCTGCTGTTCTGCGGCGGCATGAACAGGTTCCAGATACCCTGCGCCTTGGCCTTGGCCTTCAGGTCCTCGACCACCTGGATCACCTTCCAGCGGTCGCCCTCGGCGTCCTGCTGCTTGTAGGTGGCCACCGCCGGGCGGACATTCGCCTCGATGAAATCGCGCACGCGGTTGCGCCAGTAGACCTGCCGTTCGGTGGGTTCGAAATCCATCAGTCGTTCCTCTCGATCATCGTAATCAGATTGCGTGGTTCGTTCGAATCTTGCCGGGCGACGGTGGCAGAGGTGCCCCCATGCGCCAAGCTCTCATTTGTGCAGCGCTATGGCGTCGCGGCTGGCTCCGTTGATGCTGCTGCCATTGCAGCCAGCCGGTTTTCGTGATCGGCGCGGCTGATCGGAAAACGGTTGAGCCAGAAGGCCGAAAACAGGCCCAGCACCATGACCAGGGTGCAGTACATTGCAACCAGGGCCAGCAGCACGTCGCGGTCGATCGACCCGGGGGCGGTACCGATCGGGAACGCCGCCAGCGACAGCATCCCGCCCGCCAGCAGGATGCCGATCCCGGTTGCGCTTTTCTGCACCAGCCAGTTGCCGGCGTAGAAGCTGCCTTCGGCGCGCCGCCCGGTCTTGGCCTCGAATGCCTCGACAATCTCTGCCACCATCGAGGTGGCCGAAATCACCGCCGCCACGCCCGCTGCATTGCTGACGAAGATGAACCCGAACAAGGCGGCCGCACTGGCCGTGCTGCCCAGTTCCGGCCAGGTGCCGGTGTAGTAGAAGCCGAACGGGATCAGCCAGAAGGTCATCGACACCAAGGTTGCAACTGCGCCGGTACGGGCCTTGCCGAAGCGGCGGTGCAGCGGGCTGAGCAACAGGAAAACCGCCACAACGCTGAAGAACAGGATCAGGGGATAAAGCGCGATCTGCCCCTCCGACAATTCCCACACGAAATAGTAGAGGTAGTTCGACAGGGCGAAGGTCATCCCCTGGCTGATATAGGCTGCCAGGGCCCCGGCGGCAAAGATCAGGAACGGGCGTTCCGAAAACGCTTCGACGATTTCGGAAAATGCATTGCGCAGGGAAAACGGCGGCGGCCGGTCCTTGGGGTATCGGGCGATGAAGCTGTGCTGGCCGAGCGCGGAAATCAGCACGAAGGCGGCAATGGTAATCGCGCCGAACAGGCCATAAGCCTCGTACCCCTCGCGCCCCAGAAGGTCGTCGCGCAGGAACACCTGATAGGCCAGGAACAGCACGATCAGACCGCCGGTCCAGCCGAACAGGAAGCGATAACGGAACAGCGTGGTGCGTTCCTCGTAATCGCGGGTCAGTTCCGGGACCAGCGCGATAGAGGGCACTTCACACGCCGACAGGAGCAGGCGCACCGTCACTGCAATCAGCAGCAATGACCAGAAGCCCGGTGGCCCGTCAAATGGCGGTGCCCACATGAAGTACCAGGCGAAGGCCAGCGGGATCGGCGCGGCGTAGAGCCACGGCAGGCGCCGGCCCCAGCGGGTGTAGGTCCGGTCGGACAGGTTGCCGAGGAACGGATCGACAAAGGCATCGATCACCAGCGCAGTAACCAGCGCAAGGCTGACCAGCCATGCCTCCATGCCCAGTACCTGGTTGTAGTAGGTCAGCAGGAAGACCGAAAACCCGTTGTCCTTGATCCCGAAGGCGACCGAACCTGAGCCGTTGAACAGCTTGATTCGCATCGGCAGTGGGCGTGGGGGAGGGGTCATTTGCCGGCGTTGGCCTTTGCCTGCTCTTCCAGCGCCTCGAGCGCGCCGAAGATCGCCGGCTCCTCCGGATCCCAGCTGTAGCGCGGGCCCAGGGTAATGCCGCCGTCCACCAGCAGGCTGGCCCCGGTGATGAAGCTGCCTGCATCGCTGGCGAGAAAAGCGCAGGCTTCGGCAATGTCGCGGGGCTGGCCGCCACGCTTCACCGGCTGGGCGTTGCTGCTCATCTGCGCGATCACGCCCTTCGCCATGACCTTCTGCTCATCCGGGATTTCCAGTGACGAGGTGAAAATGTCGGTGTTGATGAAACCGGGCTGGATCGCGTTCACCCGGATGCCGAACTGGGCAAGGTCCGCCGCAGCCATCTTGGTAAGGTGGAGGACGCCAGCCTTGGCCACGGCATAGGTGGTGGGCGAATAGCCGGGGCCGACTGCCGCCACGCTCGAAACGTTGACGATCGAAGCACCTGGGCGGCCCTGCATGTGCGGCACGGCGTAACGGATGCCGAACGCGACCGAGCGCAGCAGCAGGTCCATCGTCCGGTCCCAGTCAGCCGGTTCGACTTCGTGGATCTTGGCCCGCGCCCCGCCTGCGCCCGCGTTGTTGAAGACCACGTCGATCCCGCCGGTCTCGCTCCCGGCGCGGTCCATCAGCGCGCGGATGGCCTCGGTGCTGGTCACGTCGCAGTGCTGGAATCGGATTGCGCCGTCCGAGGCCGCTGCCAGCGCCTCGCCTGCAGCGACATCGATGTCAGCCGCGTAAACGGTCGCACCATCGCGGGTGAACAGCTCAGCCGCTGCCTTGCCGATGCCGGACGCGGCGCCGGTAATTACCACCGTCTTGCCTGAGAATCGCATTCCCGGCCTCTCCCATGTTGTTTTGCCCCAGCTTAAGCGTGTTCCAGCTTACGTCAACGTAACATAGTCTGACGCTACGGCATCCCCGCTCCCTCCGAACGTGCTTGCAGGACTCGGTCAAATCGCCTTACGTTAGCGTCAAGCGGCCGGGAAAACCTGGCCGTTTTTGTTTGCCTGGCCAGCGCTGCACGCCCCGAAGCTCAACCCTGCGATCCAGCACCGGTT
>NCJP01000143.1 GCA_002278985.1 Erythrobacter sp. 34-65-8 | reverse complement strand
AAAGGCGAGCGAAGCCGCAAGCGCGCGGCGGGAAATGCTGGTCATGCGGTGTGTGCGTCCCTTTGCCATGATTATGGTCGGGCGGGACAATGCGGGCAGGTGCCCCGTATGGCAAGGAGGTTCGCCGATGGGCACATGTCGCTGGTCGATACGAAAAGGGCGACCCGCAGGCCGCCCTCTTGTGTGCTTCCGGAGAGTGGTGAGCGATCAGCCTTCGACGTGCTCGGCCAGCACGGTCAGCCCGTTCTCGCCGACTTCGGCAAAGCCGCCGCGCACTTCGATCAGTTCGGGCGCGCTGCCTTCGGTCTTGTAGACCTGCACCGCGCCGTCGCGGATCGTGCTCATGAACGGCGCGTGGCCTTCCAGCACACCGAATTCGCCTTCGGTGCCGGGGACGACCACCATGTGGACGTCCTCGGAGCGAACCAGGCGGGCCGGGGTGACGAGTTCGAAGTGCAGTGCCATTTGATCAGGCGTCCTCAGCCATCTTCTTGGCCTTGGCGACCGCGTCCTCAATACCGCCGACCATGTAGAAGGCGCTTTCGGGCAGATGGTCGTATTCGCCGTCAACCACTGCCTTGAAGCTCTTCACGGTGTCTTCCAGCTGGACGAACTTGCCCGGGATGTTGGTGAACACTTCGGCCACGTGGAACGGTTGGCTGAGGAAGCGCTGAATCTTGCGCGCGCGGGCGACAGTCAGCTTGTCCTCTTCCGACAACTCGTCCATCCCGAGAATGGCGATGATGTCCTGCAGGCTCTTGTACTTCTGAAGCGTTTCCTGGACGCGGCGGGCGGTTTCGTAATGCTCCTGGCCGACGACGCGCGGTTCGAGCACGCGGCTGGTCGAGTCGAGCGGGTCCACCGCCGGGTAGATGCCCAGCTCCGAAATCGCGCGGCTCAGCGTGGTGGTCGCATCCAAGTGGGCGAACGAGGTGGCCGGGGCCGGGTCGGTAAGGTCGTCCGCGGGAACGTAGATCGCCTGCACCGAGGTGATCGAACCCTTGGTGGTGGAGGTGATGCGTTCCTGCAGGTTGCCCATGTCGGTCGACAAGGTCGGCTGGTAGCCCACTGCCGAAGGAATACGGCCGAGCAGCGCCGACACTTCCGAACCCGCCTGGGTGAAGCGGAAGATATTGTCGACGAAGAAAAGCACGTCCTGGCCTTCTTCATCGCGGAAGTATTCGGCCATGGTCAGGCCCGAGAGTGCGACGCGGGCACGCGCGCCTGGAGGCTCGTTCATCTGGCCAAACACGAGCGCGACCTTGGAGCCTTCGCTGGTGGCGTTGCCGTCAGCGTCCTTGGCGATAACGCCGGCGTCGAGGAATTCGTGGTAGAGGTCGTTGCCTTCGCGGGTGCGCTCACCCACACCAGCGAACACCGACACGCCGCCGTGGCCCTTGGCGATGTTGTTGATGAGTTCCTGGATCAGCACGGTCTTGCCCACGCCGGCGCCGCCGAACAGGCCGATCTTGCCGCCCTTGGCGTAAGGCGCGAGCAGGTCGATCACCTTGATCCCGGTGACGAGAATGGCCGCTTCGGTCGACTGGTCGACAAACAGCGGGGCTTCGGCATGGATCGGCGAGGTCTTTTCGGCGCCAATCGGGCCGCGCTCGTCAATCGGCGCACCGATCACATTCATGATCCGGCCCAGCGTCTTGGGGCCGACCGGCACCGAGATCTGCGCGCCGGTGCTGACCACGGTCTGGCCGCGCGTCAGGCCTTCGGTCGCGTCCATCGCGATGGTGCGGACGGTGTTCTCGCCCAGGTGCTGGGCGACTTCGAGCACCAGGGTCTGGCCGTTGTTGCTGGTTTCCAGCGCGGTGAGAATCGCGGGCAGTTCACCGGGGAACTGCACGTCGACGACGGCGCCGATGACCTGGCTGATGGTGCCGTTGGTGATCTGGTTGAGGACGGGTGCGGTGGCCATTTTGGTTTCCTTAGCCTTCAAATTAGAGCGCTTCGGCGCCGAGTTCTTGCCGTTGCTACAGCGCTTCCGCGCCAGCAATGATTTCAATGAGTTCAGTCGTGATCGCCGCCTGACGCTGGCGGTTGTAAACGATCGTGAGCTTCTGGATCAGCTCGCCAGCATTGCGGGTGGCGTTGTCCATGGCGGTCATCGACGCGCCCTGTTCGCTCGCCTCGCGTTCGATCAGCGCGCCGAAGATCTGAGTCTTGACGTAACGCGGCAGCAGTTCTTCGAGGATTTCTTCCTCGCCGGGTTCGTATTCGACCACTGCGTCGGTTTCAGCCGCCGTTGCCGGGGCCGGGACAGGGATCAGCTGCACCGTGGTCGGATCCTGCGCCAGCGCCGACTTGAAGGTCGGGTAGATCAGGTGTGCCACGTCAAACTGACCAGCCTCGAACATGCCGATCAGTTCGGCGGCGATGGCATCGGCTTCCTCGAACCCAGGCTGCTTGACCGTGCTGGTGTCGAACCCGGTGCCGATCTGGCTGGCGAAATCGCGCTTGAGTGGGGCACGGCCCTTCTTGCCGACGAGGTAGAAGGTCACGTCCTTGCCTTCGGCCATCAGCGCGCGGGCGCGCAGCTTGGCTTCCTTGACCAGGTTGGAGTTGAGACCGCCGCACAGGCCCTTGTCGGTGTTGACGACCACCAGCAGATGGCGCTTGTCAGCGCCGGTGCCGGCCAGCAGCTTAGGCGCGCTGTCCCCGCTTACCTTGCCAGCAAGCGAGGCCATCACGGCCGAGAGGCGCGCGGCGTAGGGGCGGGCGGCTTCTGCTGCCGCCTGGGCACGGCGCAGCTTGGCCGCAGCGACCATCTGCTTGGCCTTGGTGATCTTCTGGGTCGACTTGACCGAGTTGATCCGACCCTTGAGTTCCTTGAGCGAGGCCATTTCGGCTCCCTAGTTTACGCTTGGACTCAGGCGAACTGCTTGGCGAAGGCATCCAGCGCCGCAACAGTCTTGGACTTGGCTTCGTCGCCAAAGTCCTTGGTGTCGCGGATCAGGGCCAGCACGTCGGCATGTTCGTTGCGCATGAAGCTGAGCATGGCGGCTTCGTATTCGGTCACCCGGTCGGTCGCCACGGCATCGAGATAGCCGTTGGTGCCGGCGAAGATCGACACGGTCTGCTCTTCGAACGGCATCGGGCTGAACTGCTTCTGCTTGAGCAGCTCGGTCAGGCGGGCGCCGCGGTTGAGCAGCTTCTGGGTCGAAGCATCGAGGTCCGAACCGAACTGGGCGAAGGCCGCCATTTCGCGGTACTGCGCCAGGTCGAGCTTCATCGAGCCAGCCACCTTCTTCATCGCCTTGGTCTGCGCGGCACCGCCGACGCGGCTGACCGACAGGCCGACGTTGATCGCCGGGCGGATGCCCTGGTAGAACAGGCCGGTTTCAAGGAAGATCTGGCCGTCGGTGATCGAGATCACGTTGGTCGGAATGTAGGCCGACACGTCGCCTGCCTGGGTTTCGATGATCGGCAGCGCGGTGAGCGAACCGGCGCCTTCGGCATCGTTCATCTTCGCCGCACGCTCCAGCAGGCGGCTGTGGAGATAGAACACGTCGCCCGGATAGGCTTCGCGGCCCGGCGGGCGGCGCAGCAGGAGCGACATCTGGCGGTAGGCGACGGCCTGCTTGGAAAGGTCGTCGTACACGATCACGGCGTGCATGCCGTTGTCGCGGAAGTACTCACCCATGGCGCAGCCGGTGTAGGGCGCGAGGTACTGCAGCGGGGCCGGCTCCGAAGCGGTCGCGGCAACCACGATGGAATATTCCATCGCGCCGTTCTCTTCGAGCTGCTTCACGATCTGGGCCACGGTCGAACGCTTCTGGCCGACTGCGACATAGACGCAGTAGAGCTTCTTCTTCTCGTCCGTACCGGCGTTGACTTCCTTCTGGTTGATGAAGGTATCGATCGCGACGGCGGTCTTGCCGGTCTGACGGTCACCGATGATCAGCTCGCGCTGGCCGCGGCCGACCGGAACCAGCGCGTCGACGGCCTTGAGGCCGGTCTGGACGGGCTCGTGCACCGACTGACGCGGGATGATGCCGGGTGCCTTCACTTCGACGCGGCTGCGCTTCTCGGCGACGATCGGGCCCTTGCCGTCGATCGGGTTGCCGAGCGCGTCGACCACGCGGCCGAGCAGGCCCTTGCCGACCGGAACGTCCACGATCGTGCCGGTCCGCTTGACGCTATCGCCTTCCTTGATCTCGCTGTCCGAGCCGAAGATCACGACGCCGACGTTGTCGGCTTCGAGGTTCAGGGCCATGCCCTGCACGCCGTTGGCGAACTCGACCATTTCACCGGCCTGGACCTTGTCGAGGCCGTGGATGCGGGCGATACCGTCACCGACCGAGAGCACCGAGCCGACTTCCGAGACTTCCGCCTCGGTGCCGAAGTTGGCGATCTGGTCCTTGATGACCTTGGAGATTTCAGCGGCGCGGATTTCCATGGGTTGTGCCTTCAGCCTTTCATCGCGTGCGCGAGGGAATTGAGACGGGTGCGGATCGAGCCATCAATACGCTTCGATCCGATGGTGACGACCAGGCCGCCGAGCAGGTCGGGGTCAACCGTGGTCGAAATCTTCACAGTGCGGCCTTCACGAGCCGTGAGCTTCGCCTTGAGCGTTTCAAGCTGGCCGTCGGTCAGGGCGCGGGCGCTGCTGACCTCGGCGGTCACTGACCCTGCGGTACAGCTCTTCCATCCAGGCCTCAAGCGGCTCAGGCTGACCACCGGCGTTAACCTGTTCGAGCCTTCTGGCAAGACTGGCGCTGCGCTCGGCCAACTGCGGGTCGGTGGGGTCCAGATCTT
>NCJP01000142.1 GCA_002278985.1 Erythrobacter sp. 34-65-8 | reverse complement strand
TGATGATCACGTCGCCCGGCTGGAGCATGACGTTGGCGCGGCTGTCGCCCTTGCGCAGGAGGTCGGCCAGCCGCAGGGCGAATTCGCGCTGGCGGCCCGCCTGCTTGTCGAACCGGATCAGGCGCGCACGATTGCCGGCCGCAAATTCGCTGAGACCGCCCACCGCGATCATTGCATCGAGCACAGTCATGTTCGCGCGGAACGGTATCGAGGCCGGTTTCTCTGTCGCGCCGACGATCCGCACCTGCTGGCTGAAGGTCCCGGCGAACTCGGTGACGATCACCGAAACGAGCGGTTCCTCGATGTACTGCGACAGCTGCAGGCGGATATCCTCCGCCAGCATCGAAGGGGTCTTGCCCACCGCCGGCATGTCGGTCACCAGCGGGGTGGTGATGCGTCCGTCCGGACGGACCTGGATCTTCTCCGCGCCCAGTTCGGGATTGCGCCAGACGTGAATGGTAAGCTGGTCAAGCGGGCCGATCACGTATTCTTCGCCCGGCCCCTCCTGCATGGAGACAAAGGCAGCAGCGGGCAACTCGGCGCCGCCAGTGCTGGCGCAGCCTGAGAGGGCAAGCGCCGCCAGGGCGCTTCCTGCGAGCAGCTTGGAAAACCGGTATTCGGGCATCGACGCGCATCCTTGCCTTGCTGCGGGCATTCAGGCGCAAGGGAGGAGCGACCTCACCTTCCGCACCCGCGGGTTCAGACAGGCTTCCTCGCCAAAATAGGTGAATATACCGTTAGCTTTCCGGTATTTCGGAGGTGCAGTCCCGCTGCGGGACAGGCTGGCTGTAAAGGTTAAACCAGCATTTGCCTTGCCGGACCCTGGCCGAGAAACTCCATCGGCGAGGCGCTGGCACCATAGGCCCCGGCACAGAACACCGCCACCAGATCGCCCACTTCGGCCCGGGGCAGCAAGGCCTGGTCTGCGAGACGGTCAAGCGGCGTGCACAGGCAGCCGACCACACTGGCTTCCTCGGTTGCAGGCTCGGCGAACCGGCTGGCGATGGCGAGCGGGTAATTGCGCCGCACCACCGTGCCGAAATTGCCAGATGCTGCCAGCTGGTGGTGCAGGCCTCCGTCAGTCACCAGGAACACCTGGCCGTGGCTCTCCTTGCGATCGACAATCCGGGTGAGATAAACCCCGGCCTCGCCCACCAGATAGCGGCCAAGTTCGATGCAGATGTCGGTATCCGCGAGCAATTCGGGCAAACGGGCGAAACGGTCTGACAGAGCCTGCCCGATTGTCCCGATATCGGCCGGCTGGTCGCCATGGAAATAGGGAATGCCGAACCCGCCGCCCATGTTGAGCTTGGGCACTGGCTGGCCGACCTCCCCGGCCAGTCTGTCTGCCAGTTCGAGGACGTTGCCCTGGGTTTCGACCAGTGCCGCGGCATCCAGTGCCTGACTGCCGGCGAAGATGTGCCACCCGCGCCATTCTGCCCCTGCGGCGATGATGGTCCGGGCCAGCGCGGCTGAATGGCTTTCATCGACCCCGAATTGCTTGGCCCCGCCCCCCATTTTCATGCCCGAGCCGCGCAGCTCGAACGACGGGTTGACCCGGATCGCAATGCGCGGGGTTATCCCCAGCGTTTCGCCAATCGCGAGAGAGCGGCGGGCTTCGCCTTCGGATTCGCAATTGAGTGTGACCCCGGCCCGGATGGCCGCTTCCAGTTCCCGGTCGCGCTTGCCCGGCCCGGCAAAACTGATCCGTGACCCGGCGATGCCGGACTGTTCCAGCAGGCGAAGCTCACCGTCAGAGGCGATGTCGAACCCGTCCACCAGCCCTGCCATATGGGCAATGACCGGAGCAAAGGGATTGGCCTTCACGGCGTAGTTGAGCCCCAGGCGGGCAGGCATGGCTGCGCGGAGCATAGCCACCTGTGCATCGAGCCGTGCCCTGGAATAAACGAACAGCGGTGTATCACCCGCTTCAGCCACAAGGCTGGACGCGGTACGGCCGTCAACGGCGAGTTCTCCTGCAATCACTTCGAACCCATCCGGGATCGGCCCCAGCGGCTTCATACCCCGTACTCCTGTGCCAGTGCGGTGCGGTCCAGCTTGCCGTTCGGGTTGAGCGGCATGGCATCGCGCCAGTGGATGACCTGCGGCTGCATGAAATTGGGCAGCTCCTGCATCAGCGCCTTGGGGAGCAGGACGGCAGCATCGGATGCTGCTGCATGGGCCCGCACCACCAGATGGACCGCCTGCCCGAGCCGCGCATCGGCCACGCCGAAAGCCACAGCCTCAGCCACCAGTCCGGTCGCAAGGGCGGCGTCCTCGATTTCCTGCGGGCTGATCCGGTTGCCCGCGCTCTTGATCATCGCGTCGCGCCGCCCGGCGAAATAGAGCAATCCCCCGGCATCGCGGCGAACCCGGTCTCCACTCCACACGGCCATGCCGCCATAGCGCGACATGGGCGGGGCGGGCCGGAACCGCTCGGCCGTGCGCTCTGCATCCCGCCAATACCCCTGCGCCACCAGTGGGCCGCAATGGACCAGTTCACCCTCTTCCCCGTCAGCAGCCAGGTCACCAGCATCATTGATCACCAGGATCTCGGCAAAGGGAATGGCTTTGCCCATCGAGGTCGGGTGCGAATCCACCAGTGAAGGGGCAAGATACGTCGAGCGGAACGCCTCGGTCAGGCCGTACATCGGGAACAGGCGTGCCTGCGGAAATTGCCCGCGCAAGCGCCGCACGAGATCCTCGGTCAGCGCCCCGCCGCTGTTCGTCAGGCGGCGCAAGGGCGCAGCCGCCTCGGGCGGCCAGTCCAGCTCGGTTAGCTGCACCCATAGCGGGGGAACAGCCGCCAGTGTGGTCACCCCGTGGCGGGCGCAGGCTTTGGCCACGTCGCGCGGAAACAGGTAGTCAAGCGGCACCACGCAGCCCCCGGCGCGCCAGGTGCTCAGCAACTGGTTCTGGCCGTAGTCGAAGGACAGCGGCAAGACCGCCAGCGTCACGTCCTCCCGCTCAAGCCCAAGGTAGTCGGCCACGCTGACCGCGCCGAGCCACATGTTTGCATGGCTCAGCATCACACCCTTGGGCCGGCCGGTGGAACCACTGGTGTAGAGGATCGCCGCCAGCTCGCCCGGATCGGCCATTGACGGACCCAGCCCTTCAGGCGCGGCCATGGCCTCGCCAATGGCGGCGACTTCTTCCCACACGGCGCAATCCTGCGGGACATCGCCTTGCGCCAGCGTATCGAGCCGGCTGCCGGTCGCGATGAGCAGGCTTGCCCCGCTGTCGGCAAGAATATGCGCCACTTGTGCACGCTTGAGCAGGGGGTTGACCGGAACATGCACCAATCCCGCGCGGGCCGCCGCAAGCGGCAGCAGACAGGTCAGTTCGCCCTTGGCCGCCCAGCTGGCGACCCGTGCGCCGGGTGCCGGGGCGCGATGTCTTAACCAGGCGCTAAGGCGGCCCAAACGCTCCCTTAATTCCCGGAAGCTAAGGGTGCCCGAGCGAAGCACCAGTGCCGGATCGCCGTCTGCCCCGAATTCGGCGCAATGGTCGAGCGGGCGCGGGGCAAAATGAGGGGCAACGGACATCGGGGCTCCGACGAAAACGGACAGGCGAATGACGGCCAGCTATCACGACAGGGTTAACGTCTTGCAAGGCACAACGGCAAGCTCGCCGTTTGATCGGGCGGACTGGTTTGCCCTGCTCGCCGGGAGCGGTATCGCTCCGCTGGTCGTCTCGGCGGGTGCTGGCGATGGGGCGGCGGCTCTCGCTCTGACCGCAACCAACGGGCGGATCGAGCCCTTGCGCAACTGGTACAGTTTCACCTGGCGGCCGCACGGCGAAAGCGCGGCCGCCCTGGCCGAGATTGCCCGCTCCCTGAAATCCCGCTCCCACCGGGTCACGCTGTGGCCCGTGCCGGACGAAGATGGTTCGGCAACGCGGCTGGAACAGGCCTTCCGCCAGACGGGCTGGTCAGTGGCACGCGAGGCCTGCGATCATAACCACGTCCTGCCGGTGGGCGGCCGCAGCTTCGCCGAGTACTGGCAGGGCCGCCCCGGGCAAATGCGCACCACCTTCAAGCGCAAGGCGAAGAAAGTCGCCGTCGAACTGTTTACCCGGTTCGATCCCGGCGCGTGGGCGGAGTACGAGGCGATTTACGGCGAAAGCTGGAAGCCTGAGGAAGGGAACCCGGCCCTGCTGCGCCGCTTCGCGGAACAAGAGGGCGCGGCGGACCGCATCCGGCTCGGGATCGCCCGCGCTGATGGCCGGGCGGTTGCAGCGCAGTTCTGGACCGTCGAGCACGGCACCGCCTATATCCACAAGCTGGCCCACCGGGAGGACGCCAAACCGCTTTCAGCGGGCACGACATTGTCCGCGGCGCTGTTCGAGCACGTGATCGATATCGACAAGGTGGAACTGGTGGATTTCGGCACCGGTGACGATCCCTACAAGCGCGACTGGATGGAACTGGACCGGCCCCGCTACCGGATCGACTGCCTCGACCCGCGCCAGCCCCGGGCATGGCCGGCACTCGCCAAGCGCACCCTGGCGCGGGTTGCCTGAATTGTGCACCGGCGCTAGGGCGCGGCTCGAAACGGGGGGAGTTCAAAAAGATGACTGACCGCAGCCAGACCGATGCAACCCTCCGCGCGATCCTGTGCGATGTGCTGGGTCTGGATATCGACCATGTCGACACGTTTGAGGCCGGGACCGGCCTGTTCGGCCACCTGCCCGAACTCGATTCGATGGCGGTGGCCGGGTTGCTGACCGAAATCGAGGACCGGTTCGACATCGTGATCGACGATGAAGACGTC
>NCJP01000141.1 GCA_002278985.1 Erythrobacter sp. 34-65-8 | reverse complement strand
ATGCAGTCGGAAGCAGTTCATTTGTCGGCTTTGCCGCAAGCCTGGCTGGAAGACTATGCCGCACAAATCAGGGCCTGCGCGCCACGCTTAGCTTCGAGAGCTGGCTCTGGGCCAAGTTCTGGGTGTTCATGCCGCTGACCTTCCTGTTCACCTTCAGCCAGATACCCATGCTGCTCAAGCATGGTCTGTCACTGGATGAGGGAGAAAAGGAAGCGGAGGTCCCTCCCCCCACTTCCTGAGCGCGCTTTCCAGGTCAGATCTCGACCTGGCTGCCCAGCTCCACCACGCGGTTGGTCGGCAGGCGGAAGAATTCCATCGCCGTGGCAGCGTTACGCAGCATCCAGGCGAAGATCTTCTCCCGCCACAATGCCATGCCCGGGTTGGCCGACGGCAGCAGCGTCTGACGGCTGAGGAAGAAGCTGGTCTGCATCATGTCGAACTCGCCGCCGCAGCGTTCCATCTTCTTGAGGCCAAGCGGAACGTCGGTTTCCTCCATGAAGCCATAGTGCAGCACGGCGCGATAGAAACCGTCACCGAGCTCGTGATATTCGCACCGGGCTTCGGGATCGACATAGGGCACATCGGCGATCAGCACGGTCAGAATCACCACCCGCTCGTGGATCACCTTGTTGTGTTTTATGTTGTGCAGCAGGGCCGAGGGCACCCCGCCGGTGGTCGATGCCATGAAGATCGCCGTGCCCGGCACACGGGTGGCGCTGTTCTTGGCGGACTTAGCGAAGATCTCCATCGGCAGGGCCACCTCGGTCATCCGCTCGCGCATCAGGCGGCGGCCCTTGGCCCAGGTGGTCAGCAGGGTAAAGGCGATGGCTCCGATCAGCAGCGGGAACCAGCCACCGTCAGGCACCTTGACCAGATTGGCGAGGAAATAGGCTCCGTCGACCACGAGGAACAGGATCACGACCGGGGCGGCGTACCACCACTTCCACTTCCACACCCCGATCAGCAGCACGGCCATCAGCAGCGTATCGAGCGTGACGGCACCGGTCACGGCGATCCCGTAGGCCGATGCGAGATTGGACGAGTTCTGGAAGGTCAGGACCAGAACGATGACGGCGATCATCAGGGCCCAGTTGATCGTCGGAATATAGATCTGTCCGCCCTCGGTTTCGCTGGTGTGCCGGATCGAAAGCCGCGGGATATAGCCCATCTGGATCGCCTGGTGGGTGATCGAGAACGCTCCCGAAATGACCGCCTGGCTGGCGATGAAGGTCGCCATGGTCGCCAGGATGACCAGCGGCAGCCGCCACTCCTCGCTGGCGAGGAAGAAGAAGGGATTGCGGATAGCCTCAGCCGCCTCCGCCGTGGGCAAGGCGATGATCATCGCCCCTTGCCCGAAGTAGTTGAGCAGCAGGCACGGCATCACGAACCCGAACCACGACAGACGCATCGGGCCGCGCCCGAAGTGGCCCATGTCGGAATAGAGCGCCTCCGAGCCGGTCACTGCCAGCACTACCGAGCCGAGCGCCAGGAATGCGAGCCATTTGTCGACCAGGAAAAACTGGACTGCATACCAGGGATTGAGCGCCCAGAGAATTTCCGGATGCTGGACGATCTGGACCGAACCGAGCGCTGCAATGACGCAGAAATAGACGATCATCACCGGCGCAAACAACGCACCGACCTTGGCCGTGCCACGCTTCTGCAGAATGAACAGAAAAATCAGCAACGTCAGGGCAATGGGAATTACGAAGGGATCAAGCCGGTGATCCACCACTGTCAGGCCTTCGACGGCTGAAAGCACGGAAATCGCCGGAGTAATCATGCTGTCGCCATAAAACAGCGCAGTCGCAAAAACCCCCAGCAGCACCGCGAGCCAGCCATAGCGCGAGGTACTGATATGGCTGGAGATGAGCGCCACCAGCGCGAGACTGCCGCCCTGCCCCTTGTTGTCGGCCCGCATCAGGATGGTGACATACTGGATCGAAACCACCAGCGTCATCGACCAGAAGATCAGGCTGACCACGCCGAGAATATGCAACTGGTCAATAGCCAGTGGGTTGGGCCCGACAAACGTTTCGCGAAATGCGTAGAGCGGGCTGGTCCCGATGTCGCCGAAAACCACACCGATTGCGCCGAAGGCCAGAGCGGCTTTCGTCGCCCCCTGCTTGCCATGCGTTCCATGCGCCGGCGGCGCTACTCCGGATGCGGGGGTGGTTTCGCTCATGGTCGCGAACGTCCAGTTGCGCCCCGCAGAAATCGCGGAGCAAAGGCAGGGGCGCTTAGCAGCATGATTTGTGCGCTGCAATAACGCGCTAAATTGACGCTACTGCGGCCCCGGCGCTGCCTGCGGCATGGGTTGGGCCAGCATGGCATCGAGCTGGGCGAGGCGTTGTTGCATGGCGGGCAGCCATTCGGCCCCTTCCGGCGCGCGTTCGATCATCTGCGCCCAGACGCCGCGCGCGTCAGCGAACCGTTCCGACCGCAGCAGAGCAACCCCCAGGAAATAGGGTGCTGCCGGGTGATCGGGATCGGCCGCCTCAGCGCGTGAATAGGCAAACATGGCCGCTGCCGTCGGGACGCCCTCGGCATGTTCCACCAGAGCATTGCCGAGGGCGATCCATGCCTCGGCGTCGTCCGGGTTTTCCCGCACCGAGACGCGCAGGATACCGGCCGCATCGTCAAATTGCCCTTTGCGGGCGAACCCGTCAGACAAGGTGATATCGGCGGAGGGCGGCTGCGAGGGATCGAACAGCAGGCGCCGCGCCTCGATCATTGCCGGCCCTGCCTCGGTCGGCGTCGGGACAGCGTCTTTCGGCGCTCCGGCGAGCTGCGGGTTACCCTGCGTGGCATAGCCCGTCAGGCCAAACAGCAGGCCCGCCCCGAACAGGGTCCAGCCCGTCCGCGGCAGCTTTGCCAGGAAGGCAGCAACCAGGAAGGCCGCCAGTGCCAGGGCAAGAATCGGCAACCAGTTCATTGCGATTTCCTCAGGCGCAGGCGGCGCCACAGAATGATAACCGCCACCAGCACCAGCATCAGCGGCATCACGAACAGAGGCCATGTCGTGCTGCTCATGGTAGGCTCGTAGCTGACGTAATCCCCGTAGCGTTCCACCAGCCAGGCCCGGATATCCTCGGGTTCCTCACCCGCCAGGATGCGGGTGCGGACCTGATGGCGCATGTCGCCTGCCATGGGTGCATCGCTGTCGGCAATCGACTGGCTCTGGCATTTGAGGCAGCGCAGCGTGTGCATCAGCTTCACGGCGGCTTCCTCCTGCGCCGGATCGTCGAGCTGGCGATAGGCATAGGGCGCCGGCGGCAGGGTCTGCTGCGCCACCACCGGAACGGCGAAGATTGCCGCGAGCAGGATCAGCAGCGCCCTCATGCCCCGGCCTTGCGCAGCTCTTCGAGCAGGACAGGCACGTCGCTCGCCCGGATATCGCCCATATGCTGGTAAGTGATCGTTCCCTTGCCGTCGATCACGAAGGTTTCGGGCACACCTTGCGAGCCGATGCCGAGCATGACTTCAGACAGGTCGTCTGCACCGATGCGGGTATAGGGATTGCCATGGCGCGCAAGGAATGCCGCGACGTCTTCAGGCCGGTCCCGAATGGCGATCCCGACGATTTCCACGCCCGAAGCGCGCAGCCGCTCCAGGTAGGGTGCTTCGGCAATACACGGCAGGCACCAGCTCGCCCACACGTTGAGCAGACGCGGCTTGCCATCGCGCAGGTCGGCATCGCTTGCACCCGGCAGCCCTGCAAACGCCGGCTCCAGCGCAAAAGCGGGCAAGGTCTTGCCGATCATGGTGCTGCGGACGAACTCTTCCTTCGGCTGGCTGAGCTGGTAGCCCGCCAGGCCAACGAACAGAGCGAACAGGCCCAGGGGAATCCACCACCAGCGCATCAGGCCCGGGCCTCCCGCCGGCGTTCGGCCATGCGTGTGCGCACGCGGCGGCGCTTCAGGTCTTCCATCACCCGGCCAACCAGGGCCAGGGTACCGCCCAATGCGACCAGCAGGCCGCCATACCAGATCAGGGTGACCCAGGGCTTCCACCACAGCCGCAGCTGCCAGCGCCCGTCTTCACCCTGGTTGCCGATCACTGCGTAGAGCTGGCCATTCCACCGGGTCGCGAGCACGCTCTCGTTGGTTTCCTGGATCGGGGCCCAGAAACTGCGGGCTTGCGGGCCGAGCACGATCGGCTCGCCTCCGTCATAGCTGGCCAGCAGACGTGCCTCGATCGCAGTCCAGTTCGGCCCGGCAACCGGCTCGACCCCGGCCAGGGTGACGGACCACGGCCCGACATCGGTGGTTCCGCCCGCCTGGACAGCAGCCAACCGCTCCTTGTTGAAGGCCGTTTCGCTGGCCATTCCGAACAAGGCGACAGCAATGCCAAAATGCGCCGTGACCATGCCCCATGTCGCAATCGGTACGCGGGTAAGCTTGCGTCCGCGTAATGGCAGGAGGCTCCCGACTGCGAGCCCCACCGCAATCGCGAGGCCCAAATCGGCAAGCACGCTATATGCACCCATGACGATCACCGCCACCAGCACCGCCAGCATGATTCCAGCAATGATCAGCACGGGCATCTTGATCCGGCCCAGACTGTCATTGCGCCAGCGCAATAGCGGGCCGACGGCCATGACCAGCAGCATCGGGATCGTGAAGATCGCACCGACCGGGTTGAAATACGGAGGGCCAACCGAAACGCGCACGTCGAACACTTCGGTCAGGAGCGGGTAAAGCGTTCCAAGCAGCACAATGCCCAGGATTGCGCTCAGCATCACATTGTTGAACACCAGCGCGCCTTCACGGCTGGCCG
>NCJP01000140.1 GCA_002278985.1 Erythrobacter sp. 34-65-8 | reverse complement strand
GGCGTCCGCCGCGCGGGCCGCGACGCATGGGGATGGAGCCCCACCACGAAGTAGCCCTGGCCGCCGAAACTCAGCGAAAAATGGGGATCGGACGGATCGGGGCTGACCTTGGAATCATAGGGTTGGCCGAGCCACTCGTCCTTGTCGGCGAGGGACTGGAGGCGTTCCCACATCAGCCGTTCGAACTGGACCTCGTTCAGGTCGGTTGGGCCTTCGAACACCACTGCAAGGCTGCGCAACCCGTCAGGGTCGCGCTTGAACGCGGCGCTCCACTCAAGCAGTTCCCGATGGATCGTCAGATCGTCCCATGCGCTGGCGAGGGACCAGGCGCTGACAATGCGCAAGCTGCCCTTGGCCAGAGCGGACTTGGCACCGACGCAGGGGAAATCCCGCTCCGCAATGTGCGTGAGCAGGGAACGTTCGAGTTCGTCGCGGTCAACGGCATGGGGCGGGGCAGCGCGGTCCCGGGCGGCAATATCAACAATGGCAGTCATGCTGCAGGAACGACTACTTGCGGGCCCCGGTTCCAGTGAAGCGGTGTTCGGTGCACATTTTGTGGATAGGCCAGTTCAGGCAAGCACCCAGATGGAGATGCACAAGGCGGCGGTCGCGGCGACCAGCGACCACGCCATCAGCTTGAGGCGCATTGGCTGAAGGGCTTCAACCTTGTGCGGTTCAAGGCGGGAGATCGCCCTGCAGGCGCGGCGTTCCGACGATATGAAGATCCAGACGGCAATCAGGAGGAAGATCGTGGCGATCAGCTTGGGCGCCCAGGCCGGGCTGAGCGCCTGGAACAGGGCGTTGAATCCCAACCCGATCCCCACCGCCGCCATTCCGGTCCGCACCCAGCCTGCAAAGCTGCGCTCATGCGCGAGGACAGTCCTGTCTTCGGCAAGGTCGGTCCGGTCGTGGGCCAGTTCGTCTTTGGTTTCGTCATGGTGGGACATAGGTCTCGGCTCCGACAATTCAGCGCTTGACGCTTCGCAGAACGGTGAGTTCATCGCCGCGTTCGGGAATGACACTGAGGCTGCCATCACTCTCGATGATCACGGCCGCGACATCTTCGATCCGGCCGATCCCGGCAGAGCGGATGCTGGCCTCAATCTCAGACCGAGTGAGCCGCTCGGCCCGCATCGCATCTTCGCGGAACACACCGTTTTCCAGCAACAACCGGGGCTCACTGCGCACGAGCTTGCGAAACCGGGTAGACACGATCGAAAAGCGCGACACCGTCCATTGGAGCAGGGCGAGCAGGGCTATTGCAAGCAGGCCCTCGAGAAGTGAAACCTCACGGGAGAGCTGCGTCGTCGCGAGGATTGAGCCAAGCGCGACTGTCACTACAAGGTCGAATGCATTGAGCTTGGCCAGAGACCGTTTCCCGGCCTTACGAAGGATCAGAACCAGGCCGATGTATGCCAAAGTTGATACGATGAGTACGCGGATGAGGTCCGGGAGCGAGTCATGAAGCATGTCCTGACAACGCTCAGGCCGGCCCCGGGTCCCGAAAATCCGGCGGGCCGAGCGGACTCGTGAGTTCGTCGACCCCGGCATCAGGGCGTTGACCGGGTTCGCCACAGCGCGCATCATCGGCCTGGAATGGTCCGACCCCAATGGCAGGCAGAACATGAGATCAATTTCGTCGCGAATTCGAAGAGGGCTGGCGCTGGCCGCCGCGATCATGGCAGCGGGCTGCACGGTCGCCGCACAGGCAGCCCCTTATGTCATGTACCGCGATCCAGGCTGCGGGTGCTGCATGGCCTGGGCTGCGCACGCCCGCGACAAACTGGCGGCAGAAGTTCGCGTGCGGGAAGATGTACCGATGGCCAGCGTGAAGCGGCAGCTGGGCGTGCCTGCGTCACTGGCTTCCTGTCATACCACGCTGGTGGAAGGTTATGTGATCGAGGGCCACGTTCCGGCGCGGGAAATCACCCGCTTGCTGAAGGAGCGCCCTCGGGACGTGCGCGGGCTGGCAGTGGCCGGAATGCCGCTTGGTTCACCCGGGATGGAAGCCGGCGGGCGCAAGCAACCCTTCAAGGTCATCGCGTTCGGCGATTTTGGACAGCGGGTGTACGCAAGCTACTGACGCTTGCGCAAAAACGGGCCGGGTGCTGCCACCCGGCCCGTCCTCGCTGTATTTACCAGAAGAAGTATTTACCAGAAGAAGTCGTGGATTACATCGACAACTTCGCCGCTGTAGGTGTTCACCAGCAGGACGTCGTCATAGTAGCGCACCCAACGGTAAGGGCCATAGACTTCTGGCAGGCGATACTGCCACGGATCGTTGATCCAGTACCGGTTGCCGAAGAACAGGTTGTCCAGGCGGAAGCCGATGCTCAGGCGGCGATAGCTGTAATCGCGATAGGGCGAGTAGTAGCGGCCCAGCCGGTAAATGCTCCGGTTGTGGGTGCGATACCCGTTCCAGTCATAGCGGCGGTTGTCGCGCCAGCGCCGGTCCCACCGGCGGTTATCGCTGTAGCCGGTCTGCCGACCTTCGCGATAACCGCTGCGGTAGGCCTGACGCGTATCCCGCCGGTCGTCGCGCGCATCGGTGCGCCGCCCGTCACGATAGCCATCGCGATAGGTCCGGTTGCGGTCCCCGGTGTAGCGGTTGGGGTCCAGCGCGAAACGGCCATCGCTGCTGCGGCGGCTGTCATCGCGATAGTCCCGCCGGTCGGCACGGCGATCAACACGCCGATCTTCCCGGCGGTCCGCACGGCGGTCGTCGCGCCGAACATTGCGGGCGTCGTTACGGGTTTCCTGGCGCTGCTGCGCTGCCCCGCGATTGGGATCAAGGGCAAACCGGCGTTGCTCGGCAACGCGCCGCTCCGCCACCACCGGCGCATTGGCGCGGGGGGTATCGGGCCGGGCCGGTCGTTCGGCGCGGATCGGTGCTGCCGGGGCAGGGCGCTGCACCTGCTGGCGCCATTCTTGCCGCTGCGCTGCGCGCTCCTGCCGCTGAGCGGCGCGTTCCTGACGGGCTGGCTGGCTCGCCTGCGGCCTGAAATCGCGCAGCTGGCGCGGAGCCTGCCGCTGGGACCTTTCGACGCGTTCTGAACGCTCCGGACGTTCGCGGTCGCCGCGGTCACGGTCTTGCGCCGTGGCGGTGGTGGGAAGTGCGGTCAGGGCCATGACTGCTGCAAGGGCAGAGAGGGCCGTTCCCTTCATCAAGCTGATCGTATTCATCGTGTGGGGTCTCCGTCGGTACAGAACGCCGCGCCCACCTTTGCGGCCCCCTGTGGATTTATTGGGATAGCCTGATTCGAATGAGCCGAAACTGAACCGGTAGCAGAGCCTTCCGTTCATCTTTTAACGCATGTTGCTGAACGTTTGATCGATTGACAGGCGGGTCGCCTCGCCCGAAGGCGTGCTCATGTTCGAAAGCCTCGCTGATGTCCGCGCAGACATAAACGCCCGTCTGACCCGCGCTGCGCAAAGCCGGCACGGCCCCATGCATTCGCCGGTGGTGGCGACTGCCGACGCTGATGCGCGGGTGATGGTGCTGCGGGCCTATGATCCCGCCACCTGGACGGCCCGTTTCCACACCGATGCCCGGGCTCCCAAGGCTGGGCTGATTGGCGCGGGTGTTCCAGTCGGTGTGCTATTCTACGATCGCGAAGAGAAGGTCCAGATCCGCTGCCGCGGCACGGGCCGGATCGAGCGCGAGGGGCCGGTTGCAGATGCAGCCTGGGCCGCCAGCACCCGCTTTGCCCGGCGATGCTATCTGGGCGAAGGGCCAGGCGCGTTCTCGGATCAGCCAACCTCAGGTCTGCCTGCACGGTTCGAGGGGATCGAGCCGGACGAGCATGAACTGATCGTAGCCCGTGAGAACTTTGCGGTCCTGCTTGTGCGGTTTGCGACGATTGACTGGTTTCACCTTGCCAACAGCGGGCACCGCCGAGCGGTGTTCGAGGGCGAGCGTGGGCAGTGGATCTCGCCCTGAGCTGGGATGACGTCGGGGCAACGAGGGGGTTGTCCCGGTAGTCGCACGATTGCAAAAGGCAATCAGTCACCCCACGCACCCAAGGAATTCCGGGCCTGCCAGCAGATCAGACCCATTCGGACCGAATCTCGCTCCGTTGTGGAGAAACAAAAATATCCCGTTCAGGACATAATCTGAAACGCCGATTGAGGTGATGGCCGAATCTGAAGAACGGGGCGCCCGATTTCATCCATTCCGGTAAAATCACTTCTCCGAAATGGCGATAGATTCACTCCGTTTCGCAAGCGTTCCACCCTGAACATACCGTCGTGTCGGTGCCAGATTCAGGCGTATGGCAAATGCACGCATAACCCACATCGTCGACAGCGTCGAGCAAACCCGTCACGAGAAATTCCGTTCCCTGATGGGTATCGGTTATCACGCTGAGGTCTACTCCAGTGTCGAAGAGCTAATATCATTCCGGCCTCAGGCAGGGGTGATCATGCTGGACGATGCGCATTCGAGCGAGTCGTTCGAGGCGCAACTCCACTTTCTGGCCGATCAGGGGATCTGGCTGCCGGTCATCGCAACGGGTATCGAACCCAAAGCGCCGCAGATTGTTGCGGCGATGAAAGCGGGCGCGTTTGATTACCTGGTGTTCCCGCTGGATTCTGATGACGACGCGGAGCGGATCAGGTTGATTCTGGATGAGGCGGCCATGCAGTCGGACGCCCGGCGGCGGCTGATCGAAGCGCGCGACCGGCTGTCAAAGCTTTCCGTGCGGGAACGCGAAGTGCTTGACCGTCTCGTCGAAGGCAACAGCAACAAGGCCATCTACAACAAGCGTGATCTACGAATGACCG
>NCJP01000139.1 GCA_002278985.1 Erythrobacter sp. 34-65-8 | reverse complement strand
AGCAGCACGCGGTAGAGCAGCGCCTCGGGTTTCTGCGTCGGGTGGACCTTATGCCCGCCTTCCTTGAGCCGTTCCTGCCCCGCGCAGATCGGCAGGACCCAGTCGCTGCGCATCTGCAGTTCGTCGTTGAGTGTCTTCATCGCGCGGTAGTTGAAGTGGTACTTGGCCTTCTCGCCCTGGCTTGCCCAGATCAGCGTTTCATGCGCGTTGGTGAAGCGGGTGCCCTTGAAGTTGGGCATCGGGTTGGACTTGCGCCACACCACGTCGTTGAGGATCCAGAAGCCCAGATCCTGCAGGATCGCGCCGACGCGGAAGATGTTGTGGTAGCTGCCGATCACCCACAGCGCACCATCGGGCTTGAGAACCCGTTTCACTTCCGTCAGCCAGGCCCTTGTGAAAGCGTCATAAACCGCGAAGCTGTCAAACTGGTCCCAGTGGTCGGTCACCGCGTCGACATGGCTGCCGTCGGGCCGGTTGAGATCGCCGCCGAGTTGAAGGTTGTAGGGCGGATCGGCAAACACCAGGTCGATGCTGGCGGTCGGCAGGCGCTTCATCGCTTTCACGCAGTCGCCGTCAAGGATCTGCCCCAGCGGCAGCTCCGCGCGCACGTCCGGCGCCTGGGCAAAGGCGCGCGCGCGTGTTCTCGTGGTCTCGATGACCCCCATGTTTCGTTCCCTGTCCTTGCGAGTTATCCACAGGGTGAGTCCTCGCGGACTCCGCGTCAAGCACGAATGATCGCAGCTTATGGTTAACGGCCCGCTAACCTCGAGAGAACGAAAGGTGTCCGGCACAAAATGTTGAGTCCGTAGGGGTTTACGGGACTCGACATCCTGCGGTGTGGCATGAAAGACTCGGCTTTCCGACCTCAGGCGATTTTTTCGGTGCGGACCGGATCGCCGCCTGCGCCCTTCAGAATCATGACCCCGGCAAAGGCCGCGATCAGCGATCCGGTCAGTACGCCGATCTTGACCTGGTCGATCAGGGCCGCGTCAGCGAAGGCCAGGTTGCCGATGAACAGGCTCATGGTGAAGCCGATCCCGGCGACCAGCGACAGGCCCCAGATATGGCGCCAGGTGATTCCGGCCGGCAGGCTGGACATGCCGCTCTTCACCGCCAGCCAGGCGAAACCGAAGATGCCGATCTGCTTGCCCAGGATCAGGCCCAGCGCGATGCCCAGCGGGAGCGGGGCCAGCGCGGCAGACGGCTCCAGCCCGGTGAGCGAGACGCCCGCGTTGGCGAGCGCGAAGATCGGCACGACGAGGAACGCCACCCACGGGTGCAGCGCATGCTCCATGTGTTCGAGCACGGCCTCGCCCTTGCGGTCATAGAGCGGCACGGTCATCGCCAGCGCCACCCCGGCCAGCGTGGCGTGGACGCCGGACTTGAGCACGAAGTACCATAGCACCGTGCCGAACACGATGTAGGGGATCGGCGAGGCCACCCGCGCCCGCCCGATCAGCGCCAGCAGCACCAGCACCGCAGCGGCGGCGAGCAGCATCGTGGTCTGCACGCCCGGGGTATAGAACAGCGCGATGATCGCGATGGCGCCGATATCGTCGATCACCGCCACTGCCAGCAGCAGCGCCTTGAGCGCCACCGGCACCCGGCTGCCGAGCAGGGCGAGCACGCCCAGGGCAAAGGCGATGTCGGTCGCCGCCGGGATCGCCCAGCCGTTGACGTTTTCCGGATAGTGCATGTTGATGGCGAGAAACACGAGCGCCGGCAGCGCCATCCCGCCGATCGCTGCGAACAGCGGCAGCGAGCTCTGCTGCCAGCTCGACAGCTGGCCTTCCAGCACCTCGCGCTTCACCTCCAGCCCGATCAGGAAGAAGAACAGCGCCATCAGCCCGTCGTTGATCCACAGCAGGGCCGGCTTGACGATGCCCCCGCCGCCCACGGTCACCGCAACCTCGGGCCCGCGCTTTCCTGCCTGAGGAACTCGCGCAGGGCGCGCGCTGCGGCAGTTGCGAATGCCGGAGGGGAGTTCAGCATGGCGTTATCTGGCCCTGTGCATTGCAGGCGGTCAAGAAAAATGGGCGGGCCAGGAAAGGGTCCGGCCCGCCCAAGTCGAGGAAGTTACGTCTGTTTTCTGCGGCGTGCAGGGATGGGTTGGGGGGAGGGGAAGCTCCCTGCACGCCGCGCCACCATCAACGCGTGACGGGATGATTGCGTTGACGGATTTCCTCGATTCGGTCTTTCAGGCGCAAGCGCAGACGCTTGAGCACTTTCAGTTCTTCCTGTTTGCCCACGGCCTTGCTCGTGTCGATCATGCGGTCGAGCCGCCGATGGCGACGAACGAGCCGGTCGAGATAGCCTGTCATTGCGCGCTCCTGCATCAGGATTAATCCCCTGTTGCCATTCCATCTGGGCACCTGCGGGCAATAATTCCAATTGGAACTTGGCACCAGAATCGATAGACGTTGTCTATATGCCCAGCCTGCGCCAGCTTCAGTACCTCGTCGCTCTGGCCGACACCGCCAACTTCGGCTCGGCTGCGGCGGCCTGCCATGTGACACAGCCGACCCTGAGCCAGCAGATCAAGGAGCTGGAAGCCCGGCTGAAGGTGACGCTGGTGGAACGCGGCCGGCCTTTCCGCCTGACCCCTGCGGGCCGCGAGATCGTGGAGCGGGCGCGGCGAGTGCTGGCCGAGGTGGGCCAGATCCGAAAGGCGGCAGAGCGCAGCCGCACCGGGCTCGCCGGCACCATCCGGCTCGGCGTGTCGCCCACGCTCGGCCCCTATCTGATGCCGACCGCGATCGTCCGCCTGCATCGTGATTACCCCGCCCTGCGGCTCTATATCCGCGAAGGCATCCCCGACGACCAGCTGACCGAACTGCGCCGCGGCGAGATCGACATGCTGCTGGCCCCCCTGCCCTTTCCTTCCGGCGAACTGGAAGTCACCCCCTTGTTCAGCGAGCCGGTCCACCTGGTGGGTGCGCCGGACAATCCGCTGCTGGCCCGCCCGCGCCAGGACAAGGCCGAGCTCGCCGGGGCGCCGGTCCTCAGCCTCGACCGGCGGCACCACTTCCACCGCCAGGCGGAAGCGATCTGCGCCGAGCTGGATGCCGAGCTGCTGCGCGATTACGAGGGCACCAGTCTCGACAGCCTGCGCCAGATGGCGGGCTCGGGACTGGGCCTTGCCATCCTGCCCGAGCTCTACCTGCGGTCGGAGGCACCGGGCGAGGCCATGGTCAAACGGTTCGCCATCACCGGCTGGCGGGCCGAGCGGACCATCGCTGCCGCGTGGCGCAGCGATGCCGCCTATGCCGATGCCTATCGCGCCATTGCCGGGGTCGTCGCCACCGAAGCGCGCGAGATTCTGGCCTAGATCAGCACGAGCTGCGCCACCGGGGCAAAGCTGCGGCGGTGGAGCGGACAGGGGCCATGATCGCGCAGCGCCGTCAGGTGGTCCGGCGTGGGATAGCCCTTGTTGCGTTCCCAGCCGTAGTGCGGATAGCGCCCGGCAGCTTCGCACATGATGCGGTCGCGCCATTCCTTGGCCACGATCGACGCGGCAGAGATGCACGGCTCCAGCCCGTCGCCGCCGACAATCGCCCGCGCCGGCCAGTGCCAGCCGGCATCGCGCCCGGCCGGGGTCATGTTGCCGTCGATCAGGATGCTTCCCGGCTCGCAGCCGATGGCTTCGCACAGGCGGCTGACCGCCAGCGTCATCGCCCGCATGGTCGCCCCGAACACGTTGAGCCGGTCGATTTCGTCTGCCTCCACCACGCCCACGGCCCAGACGCAGGTGCGGCGGATCTGTTCGTCGAGCACGGCGCGCCGCTTGGCCGAAAGGCGCTTGGAATCGTCCAGCCCTTGCGGCGGACTCTTGCAAAGCACGACCGCAGCGGCAACAACAGGGCCTGCCAGCGGTCCGCGCCCTGCTTCATCCACCCCGATTTCGGGCGCGAGGTTCCCGGCCCATTCTATGCCAGTCCAGTCTTTCGGAGTTGCGACAACCATGCTGACCTCATCACGCCCTGCGCTTGCCCTCATCCTATCCACGGCCGGGCTCGCGCTCGCAAGCTGCGGTTACGAGACAACCGGGGATGGCGGGCGCGATGCTGTCTCCACCCCGGCCCCGCAGCAAGGCGTGGTGCAGGGCCCGTTCCGGGTGACCGAGCACGGCACCTTCACCCGCCCCTGGGCCGGCGCGTTCGAGCCCGGCACCGGGCGGCTGTTTGTGACCGAGCGCCCTGGCACATTGAAACTGGTTGACCCGGCCACCGGCACCGCCACCACCGTCAGCGGCACCCCGCAGGTAGATTTCGGCGGACAGGGGGGCCTGGGCGACATTGCCTTTGCACCGGATTATGCCCGCAGCCGCGCCATTTATCTCAGCTGGGCCGAAGCCGGTGAGAACGACACCCGCGGCGCGGTGGTCGGGCGCGGCACGCTCGCCTGCTCGGGCAGCGATTGCCGGATCGAGGGCCTGAAGATTATCTGGCGGCAGGCACCCAAGGTCACCGGGCGCGGCCACTATTCGCACCGGATCGTGTTCAGCCCCGATGGCACGCACATGTTTGTCGCCAGCGGTGACCGGCAGAAGATGGACCCCGCGCAGGACAATGCCAACACGCTGGGCACGATCGTCCGCCTCAACCTCGACGGTACTCCGGCAGCCGGCAACCCCATCGCCGCCAACCCCGAAATCTGGTCCTACGGCCACCGCAACATCCTGGGCATGGCGTTCGATCCGCAAGGCCGGTTGTGGGAAGTCGAGCACGGCCCGGCTGGTGGTGACGAGCTCAACCTGGTCAAACCCGGCCTGAACTATGGCTGGCCGGTCGTGTCCGACGGTGATCATTACGATGGCAAGGCCATTCCCGACAATGACACCCGCCCCGATCTCGCCAAGCCTGCGCTCGGCTGGACCCCGGTCATCGCGCCGGGCAACATGATCATCTATGGCGGCGACAGGTTCGGCGCGTGGAAGGGCCAGGCGCTGATTTCAGGCCTCTCCAGCAAGGCGCTGGTACGTGTCACCTTCGACGGCGAAGGCGCCCGCGAGGCGGAACGCTATGCCTTCGACAAGCGGCTTCGGGCCGTGGTCGAAGGGCCGGACGGTGCGCTGTGGGTGCTGGAAGACGGCGAAGGGGCAAGGCTGCTCAGGGCTGGTTCCGGCAAGCTGATCCAGCCCCCGGCCAAGGTGAAATTCATCGACAGCCACCCGCGCCGCTCCTAAGCGGCGCGGCCCATGGCGACGCTTATTCCCCTTGCCCAGGTCGATTCTGACCTGATCGAGCAGCTGCTCGATGTGGCCTTCGGGCCTGACCGGCACGCGCGCACGGCCTACAGGATGCGGGCGGGCATGGACTGGCTACCCGCGCTAAGCTTCGCCGCGCTGGACGAGGATGACTGGCTGGTCGGCACGATCCAGATCTGGCCGCTCGCCCTGACCGCGCCCGACGGCCGCGCCTATCCCATGTTGATGGTCGGCCCGGTCGCGGTTGTGCCGGAGCATCAGGGGGAAGGTTATGGCAAGGCGCTGATGCTGGCCGCCTTGCAGGCCGTGGCCGATACCAGCGCGCCGGGCGCTGCCCTGCCGCAGGTGATGATCGGCGACGAGCCCTATTACGGCCGCTGGGGCTTCACCGCCGCGCCCACCGCAGGCTGGCGCTGCCCGGGCCCGTGGGAGCCCGCCCGCCTGCTGGTGCGGTGCGACAATCCGGCCATATTGCCGCCGGAAGGTATGCTCGGCCCTTGGAATGGCTGACGCCTTCTGGCATCGCTGACCCGCCATGCCATACGAGCCGCCCCCCTATCTTGCCGAACTGACCCTGGCGGAGATCGCCGAGCAGGTTGCTGCGCGCAAGTTGCCGGCGGTGGAAGGCTGGGCACCGCAGCAGGTGGGCGAGAGCGACATGCGGATCGCGGCGGACGGGAGCTGGTGGCACCAGGGTGGCCGGATCACCCGCGATGCCATGGTGCGCGCCTTTTCCGGCCTGCTCATCCGCGATGACAGGGGCCAGCACTGGCTCGTCTCCCCGTTCGAGAAACTGTCTATTGCCGTAGAGGACGCCGCCTTCATCGCGACCGATGTGAAGCGGGAGGAAGGCGCACTGGTATTCCGGCTCAACACTGACGAGCTGATAATTGCCGGACCGGACAACCCGCTGCGCGCGGCGGGCGATGTCGAAACGCCGGCCCTCTACCTCTCGGTGCGGCGCGGGTGCGAGGCGCGGCTCAACCGCAGCACCTGGCAGCAGCTGGCCGAGATCGCGCTGGCCGAGGGTGATGACTGGCAGGTCGAGAGCCTGGGCGCGCGCTTCTCGCTGGTGCCGCGGTGAGCGAACTGTTCGAGCGCCTCGCCGACCTGTTCGAGCGCGGCCACCGCGCGCCTGTCGACGGGCTGCTGAGCGACGACCGCTTCGCCCGCGCCAGCCGCACCGCCGATGCCGCCGTGCTGATCGCGGTGACCGAACGGCCCGATCCCGGCGTGATCCTGACCCGCCGCCCCCACACCATGCGCGATCATCCGGGGCAGGTTGCCTTCCCCGGCGGCAAGCTCGACCCGGGCGAGGATGCGGTGCGCGCAGCCCTGCGCGAGGCACACGAGGAGCTGGCAATCGACCCCGCCCACGTGCGCGTGATCGGCACGACCGACCGCTACCAGACCGGTACCGGGTTCGACGTCACTCCGGTGCTGGCGCTCGGCCATGCCCATCAATTCCAGCGAAACGCCCGATGTGTCCCGGATCGA
>NCJP01000138.1 GCA_002278985.1 Erythrobacter sp. 34-65-8 | reverse complement strand
TCCCATTCGGCCATGTCCAGCACCAGCCCGAAATGGGGCACCGGCACGCCGTGCCCGTCAACGTGGTTGCTGGCCCGGTCACCCGCCTGCCCCGGGGCGAGGTGGGTGACGATCTGGTGGCCGAAGAAGTCGAAATCGATCCATTCGTCGCTGCTGCGCCCCTCCGGGCAGCCCAGCACGCCGCCATAGAAGGCGCGGGCTGCAGCAAGGTCGTCAACCGGGAAGGCGAGATGGAACGGGCGCAAGGTCATGCCTGGCCCTCTAGCGCGGACCCGGCCTTGCGGGAAAGATTTTCCTACACCGGCCCGCTGTGCAAGAAAGACCGGGCTGAAGCGGTGCCGGCAGGCTGGGCAAATGGGGGCGGGCGGGGGGCACCGCCAGGGGATGGCGGCGCCTGGCCTGCACATAAACGCATGAATAAAAGAAGAAAAATGCCTTGCCAGAGTGCTTGACACGGTGTCAACTTCGTCAAGCAGGTGTTAAGCACGCCGTTCAGCCTCGACAGCGCAGTGATGAACGGCTACCCCGCGCCCCAGCACACACGGTCCAGGCAAGGTGGAGCCTCCCATGAAGCTGATCATCGGCAACAAGAACTATTCCAGCTGGTCGATGCGGGCCTGGCTGGCGGCGAAACAGTCCGGCATCCTGTTCGAGGAACTGACGGTCAACATCGGCAGCGATGACTGGCAGGTGGCCAAGCGCCAGTCGGACGAGATCATGCCGAGCGGCAAAGTGCCGATCCTGTGGGACGGGGAAGTGGTGGTGTGGGATAGCCTCGCCATCCTCGAATATCTCGCCGACAAGGTCGGGCGTGACCGGTTCTGGCCCAAGGACGATGCCGCGCGCGGGCTGGCCCGGGCCGTGGTGGCCGAAATGCACAGCGGCTTCCGCGCCATGCGCAGCGAATGTCCGATGAACGTGCGCGCCCGGATCGAGGGCCATCGCATCTCCGAGGAGTGCAAGGCGGATGTGGTCCGCGTACTGCAGATCTGGGCCGAGGCGCGGGCCCGGTTCGGGCAGGGCGGGCCGTTCCTGTTTGGCACCTTCGGCGCGGCCGACGTGTTCTTCGCCCCGGTCGTCAGCCGGTTCGTGACCTATGGCGTGGGTCTGCCCGGCTTTGCGGAGACCTACATCGAAACCATGTGGGAACAGGAATGGATGCAGGCCTGGATCACGGCGGCGGAAGAGGAAGAATGGACCATCGAGCAATACGAAGTGGCGCGCCAGCGATGATCGCCCGCCGGATTGCTGCTGCGCTGGTCGCGCTTGCCCTGTGCCTGCCCGCACCGACGCTGGCCTGGGGCGGCTATGGCCACCGCACCACGGCGGAGATCGCCGAAGCCAATGTTCGCCCGGAAACCCGCGCGGCGATGAACCGCCTGTTCGCCTACGAGGCGCGGCTGGGCACGCCCGAATGCCGGATGCGCGATTTGCGTGATGCCTCGACCTGGCCGGACTGCGTCCGCCGCGATGGCTGGCGCTGGGGCTACACCGCCGCCTGGCATTACCGCACCACCCCGATCTGCGAAGCCTACAACCCGCGCGCCAACTGCTCCGGCGGCAACTGCGTCACCGCGCAGATCGAGCGCAGCCAGCGCCTGCTGGCGGACGAAAGCCTGCCCGGCCATATCCGGCTGGAGGCGCTTTCGTTCCTGGTCCATTTCGTCGGCGACGTGCACATGCCGCTTCATTCGGGCGACCGCGAGGATCGCGGCGGGAACGACCGGGTGACCGCTTATGGCATCGTCGAGGGCCGCAACCTGCACGGCATCTGGGACGGGCCGCTGGCAGAACGGTCGATCACCTCCGCCCGGCCCCCGCTGGTGCGGCGCTATCCGGCGGAAGAGCGCGCCCGTATCGCCACCGGCGGGCCGCACGACTGGGGCCGGGAATCATGGCAGATCGCGCGCGATTTCGTCTATGCCACGGCCTTCGACCGGGATCCGTGCGCGGGCGAACTGCCGGGCGAAACCGCGCTGAGCCAGGAGGACATCGAGGCCGGGATCCCGGTCGCCAACGAGCGGGTGCTGCAGGCGGGACTGCGCATTGCGCGCCTGCTCGACGAGGCCTTCGCGCCGGGGCCGCTGCCGGTGCAGGAGCGGCGCTAGGGCACCCGCGCGGTGTCGTACCGCGTCCCGTCCTTGCGGGCATAGCCGGCTGGATCGAACACCATGTCGATGTCGGGATATTCGCCGCTGTCGTCCTCGTACGACCCGGCGCTGGCGACCACGAACACGCACGGCGCGCCAGACCGGTTCTGCAGGTGATGGCCATTGGCAACCCCGGCCGGCCAGGCGATCACATCGCCTGCCCGGATCACGCTTTCGCCCTCATTGTCGACCAGCACCGCTTCGCCAGATACCATCACCAGCAGCTCGTCGATCAGGCGGTGCCAGTGGCGCTGGCTCGACCAGGCACCGGGCTGGAGCACGACATGGCTGGCGCGCAGGTGCGCCAAGCCGGCCGCCGGGGCCAATCGGCGGTACATCCGCCCCGCCACCGGTTCGCTGAAGGGCGCAGGATAGCCGGTCGCGTTGGTCTGGGGGATGGCATCAAGATCGAGCTTGGGCATTGGCGGCCACTCCTGCTAGGCACGGCCTCAATATGACCGACGTCGCCACGCTCGCCAACCGCCTGATTGCCGCCCCCAGCGTGACACCCGCCACTGGCCTGGTGTTCGAGGTGCTGGAGGCCATGCTCGCCCCGCTCGGCTTCGCGGTCTACCGCTTCACGGCGGGCGAGGCACCCGATGGCCCGGTCGAGAACCTGCTCGCCCTGCGCAAGGGGCCGCAAGGTTCGAAGCATTTCGCCTTTGCCGGGCACCTCGACGTGGTCCCGCCGGGGGACGGCTGGACCAGCGCGCCATTCGCGCCGGAAGTGAGGGGCGACCTGCTCCACGGGCGCGGCGCGGTCGACATGAAGGGTGCGATTGCGGCCATGGTTGCCGCCGTGGCAGAGATCCCGGCCGGGGCGGGCACGGTCAGCTTCATCATTACCGGTGACGAGGAAGGCCCGGCGATCCACGGCACCCGCGCACTGATCGACCATATGCGCGCCGTGGGCGAAATCCCCGACCTGTGCCTGGTGGGCGAGCCGACTTCGGTCAACCGGCTGGGCGACATGATGAAGATCGGCCGGCGCGGCTCGGTCAATGTCTGGCTGACGGTGGAGGGCGTGCAGGGCCACGTCGCCTATCCGCATCTGGCTGACAACCCGGTCAGCAAGCTGGTGGCCATGCTGGCGGAGCTGGACGCGCTGGTGCTGGACGAAGGCACCGACTGGTTCCAGCCATCCAACCTCGAGATTACCGAGATCGAGGTCGGCAATCCGGCTACCAACGTGATCCCCGCTCGCGCCCGCGCGCGCCTGTCGATCCGCTTCAACGACCGCCATTCCGGTGCCTCGCTGTCTGACATGGTCGCCGCAATCGCGGAAAAGCACGGCGGCACCGCGCTGCCGATCGTCTCGGGCGAGCCGTTCCTGACCCCGCCGGGCGCGTTCTCGGCCATGGTCGCAGCCGCAGTGGAAGCGGAAACGGGGCTCGTGCCCGAGGCCTCGACCACCGGCGGCACCAGCGACGCGCGGTTCCTGAAAGACCTGTGCCCGGTGATCGAATTTGGCCTGTGCAACGCCACCATGCACAAGCGTGACGAAGCGGTGGCGGTGGCCGATCTCGATACATTGAGCCGCATTTATGCGCGGATCGCACTGTCCGCCCTGGGAGGATGACCGAATGAGCACCTGGTTCCGGATCGCATTGTGGAAGCGGGTGATTGCCGCGCTGGTGCTGGGCATTGCGGTCGGCTGGCTGTGGGGGCCGGGGGCGGAGAGCATCAAGATCGTCGGCGATATTTTCGTCGCCTTCATCAAGATGCTGGTGGTGCCGCTGATCTTCTTCAGCCTGGTCGCCGGGGTCGCCAGCATCGGCGACCTGCGCAAGCTCGGCAGCGTCGGCTGGCGCGCCATGCTGCTGTTCGTGGTGACCGGGCAGATCGCGGTCTGGCTCGGCCTGCTGCTCGGCACGCTGATGAAGCCCGGCGTGGGGGTCGACACCTCGGCGCTGCAGATGGGCACAATCCCTGAGCCCAGCGAGACGACCTGGCGCGAAATGGTGCTGGGCATGGTGCCGCAGAGCCCGGTGCAGGTCATGGCGGACGTCAACGTCCTGCCGCTGATCATCTTCTCGCTTCTGCTCGGGATCGGCATCCTGATGGCGGCCAGGGATGGCGAGCCGGTGCTGAAGATCTTCGAGAGCGGCTCGGTGGTGATGCAGAAAGTCACCGCGATCGTGATGGAACTGACCCCGTTCGGGGTGTTCGCGCTGATGGCCTGGGTGGCGGGCACGCTCGGCCTCGACGCGCTGGCGGCGCTTGGCCAGCTGGTGTTCCTCAATTATCTCGGCTGCCTGCTGATCATCCTGATCGTCTATGCCGGAATGATCAAGTTCATCGCCCGCCTGCCGGTGATCGACTTCTTTCGCGGGATTACCGACGCGATTGCGGTGAGCTATTCCACCGCCAGTTCCAACGCCACCCTGCCGGTCACCCTGCGCTGCGCGGAGCGCAACCTGGGGGTCAGCAAGTCGGTGGCGAGCTTCGTCATCAGCCTGGGCGCGACGATCAACATGAACGGCACGGCGATGTACCTCGGCCTTGCCACGCTGTTCGGCGCACAGCTGTTCGGGGTTGACCTGTCATGGGGCGACTACTTCATGATCGCGCTGCTCGGCACATTGGGCGCGGTCGGCGCGGCGGGCATTCCGGGCGCGGGCCTGATCATGATGGCGCTGGTGTTCGGCGCGGTCGGCGTGC
>NCJP01000137.1 GCA_002278985.1 Erythrobacter sp. 34-65-8 | reverse complement strand
GATGCGATATGTCGATAACTCCTAAACCCCCCGTCTGTCCGATCTCACCTGTGTCATATTCCAGACCCTGTTGAGCAGTATTGAAACTTCCCAAACTCGCCGATGGCGTGATGGCGGCAACCGGCAGCGGGTTTTTGGTCAGAATGGCAATCGTGCCGCCAAAAGTGGCGTTGCCGATCGTCGAGGCCGTACCGGGACCACGATCGACAATAATTTGCGCGATGTCATTTTCCTAATGGCTCTAGCCCCATTTTTGGGCATTTCTCACTATTCTTTACCACCACAAGGAAGCCATTGTGATATGAGTCAAAGAATGGGTATATTCCCGTCTTTTTCTTGGCAACAACAGTGTGAGAAAGAATTTCCACTTCTAGTTAAGGGTTAAGTAATAATAAAGTTGGCCGACACCTCCCAGTCGGCTATTAGGTTTGTGATGACAACATCTATGGAGTTTTTTGTTAGGTTTGTTAATTGTGCAGTAACAACGTGCGAACCAACGCCCGAAAACACGTTCATAATGTAGCAGGCCAGATGAGCGATCGGCGCTTTGCCATGCACGATGCCGATGGCTCGGGCGGCGTCACTCCGGCCGAAATGGCAGCAGCGCGCGAGACGCGCGGTGAAATGCGCGGCCAGCGAAAGGCGGCTGGCGGTGAAGCCCGCGAAGCCCGCCAGGGCCAGCGTGCCGAAACCGGCGCCATGCGCGGCAAGCGGGGCGGCAAGGGCGGCGTGCACATGATGCGCGGGCTGGTCCGCCAGGCTGATGCCAATGGCGACAAGGCGATCACCCGCGCCGAATTTGATACGGCCATCGCCGCCCGCTTTGCCCGGATGGATGCGGACGCCAACGGCACGGTAACGGCGGAAGAGCATCGCGCGGCCCGTTCCGCCATGCAGGCTGCCCGGCGCGGCGGCGGACAGTAAGCCCGGCTTGTCGCAGTATGGGTCAGGTCGCTAGGGTCTCAGCCAGCCATGACTGAACCTGCCCCTGTCACCTTGCTGCTGGTTGATGACGAAGCGACCCTGCGCGAACCCCTGGCGGAGTATCTCTCCGGCCAGGGGTTCGTCGTGCACGAGGCAGACAGTGCCGCGATGGCGCGCAGCCGCCTGCTGGACCTGCGGCCCGACCTTGTCCTGCTAGACGTGATGATGCCAGGCGAGGACGGCCTGTCGCTGTGCCGCCACCTCATTGAGATGCGCGATATTCCGGTGATCCTGCTTACCGCCCGGGGTGAGGCGACCGACCGGATCGTCGGGCTGGAAATCGGGGCCGATGACTATGTCACAAAGCCGTTCGAGCCGCGCGAACTGGTTGCCCGGATCCGCTCGGTCCTGCGCCGGGCGGGCCGCGCCGCACCTTCGCCCGATACCGACGCGCACTACCTGTTCGAAGGCTGGCGGCTCGATCCCCTGCGTCGCCGCCTGACCGATCCGGCCGGCACGCTGGTGCCGCTCACCACTGCCGAGTTCCGCCTGCTTCAGACTTTGCTCGACCATCCGCGCCAGGTGCTGGACCGGGACCGGCTGCTCGACATGGTGCAGGGCCGCGAGGCGCATTTGTTCGACCGCGCGGTCGACAACCAGGTCAGCCGCCTGCGCCGCAAGGTCGAGGTGGACAGCCGCAGCCCGGTACTGATACAGACCGTTCGTGCAGGCGGATACTGCCTCGCCGCTGATGTCCGCCGTATCATGCCGGATAGCGTCTGACTATGGCCTCCCCATGCGCCTGATGCCCGGAAGCCTGCGCGGTCAGGTGTTGCTGGCCGTCATGCTGGCCTTGCTGGTGGCGCAAGGCGTCTCGGCGGCGCTGCTGCTGCGCGCGGCAGAGAACCGGCGCGATGCCGCGATGCTGAACGCCGCTGCGCTGCAACTGGTGCGGCAGGAAGCGCCACGCACCCTTGATCGGGCCTCGGATCGGAACCGAGCGATGGATCGCCGGCGGGAGCGGCGAATGCGCACCCTCGCCCCGCGCCTGCCGCGCCCTCTTCGTCTGGAGTGGACTGAACGGCCGGTGATTTTGCCCGGCGAAAAGCGCGACGCTGCGCGAGAAGCTGACCTCGCCGACTTGCTCGCCAGCCAGGGCGTGCCGGTGGCGGAAGTGCTGGTCCTCACCAGGCCCGTGGCGACGGACCCGTTCGTCACTTCCCGTCCCCGGATGGCTCAGCGGATGGAGCGGGAAAGCGCCGGACGCCGGCCAATGCTGGTTGCCGCTCTGCGGCGCGAAGGCGCAAGCCAGTGGAGCGTGGCCCGGATTCCGCGCCCCGTTGGCGACCGCGCTGTTACGAGCACGATCGTGGTGCAGACCATGGTGCTGTTCGTGGTCCTCGCGCTGGCTCTTTGGTTGTTGCTGCGCCGCATCACCCGCCCGCTGGCGGAGCTTACCAGACGTACGGAAGCATTCGCCGGTACGAGGCAGACGGGCGAGCCGCTGGCCGAGCGCGGGCCGGACGACGTGCGGCGCCTGATCGCCGCACACAATGCGATGGAGGCGCGCCTTGCCGCACTGCTCGACGAAAAGGACGTCATGCTTGGCGCGATCGGACACGATCTCAAGACGCCCCTGGCTGCGCTCCGGGTGCGGATCGAGAGCGTCGACGATTCCACCCAGCGCGCCCGCATGGCCGGAACGATCGAGGACATTACCCGGACCCTCGACGATATCCTGATGCTCGCCCGGGTCGGGCGTCCGGCAGGTGAACGGGAACCGACTGACCTGGTCGCGCTCAGCGCAATGGTAGTGAGCGAGTTCGAGGACCTGGGCGAGCCAGTCAATCTGGTCGAGGGCGCGCGGGTGGTGGCTCCGGCGCAGGACAGCTGGCTCCGCCGTGCACTGCGCAACCTGGTTGCCAACGCAGTGCGTTATGGCGGGGCGGCGCGCGTCAGCGTGGTTTCGGACGGCAGCCACGCCGTGCTGCGGGTCGACGATGACGGCCCCGGCATCCCTGCGGACCGGATCCCCGCCATGCTCGAACCCTTCGCGCGAGGCGAGGTCAGCCGCAACCGTCAGACCGGCGGCACCGGCCTGGGGCTCGCCATCGCCCGGGCCATTGCCGAGCAGCATGGCGGTGAGCTGGCCCTTTCCAACCGCCCCGATGGCGGGTTGCGCGCAGAGATCAGGTTGCCGCTCGGCTGACAATTTGCGCCGATCAGCGCATCAGCCCGCCGATCAGGTTGCGCACGAACCTGCCTGCGATGCTGCCGCCGAACTCGGTCGCGATCGTCCCGGCCGCTGCCGTCGCCGCGTTGCGGGTGGCGCTGGAGCGGCTCTTCTTGCCGGTGATCTTGGCGGCGAGGATGGTGGCGGCGCTGCTGGCGGCAGCCCCGGCGGCGGCTTTGCCCGCTTTTTCCCACAGGCTGGTGGTCTTGCGGGCACGGCTGCGGACCACTTCTTCGCCTTGTTCGGCCACTTCCTCGGCTGTGGCGGCGGCATCGGCGGCCTTGGCGATCAGCACTTCGGCGGCGCTCTCGCGGTTGACCGCGGTGTCGTATTTGCCGTCAAGCGGGCTGACCGACTGGATGATCGCCCGTTCCTTCGACGTGACCGGGCCGAGGCGGCTGCGCGGCGGACGGATCAGGGTGCGCTGGACAACCGTAGGCGCGCCATCGCCATCAAGGGTGGAGACCAGCGCTTCGCCCGTTTTCAGCTCGGTGATTGCTGCTTCGACGTCGAGATCGGGGTTGATGCGGAAGGTCTCCGCCGCTGCCCTGATCGCCCGCTGGTCACGCGGGGTGAAAGCGCGCAGGGCGTGCTGGACCCGGTTGCCGAGCTGCCCGGCGACCTCTTCCGGAATGTCGATCGGGTTCTGGGTGACGAAATAGACGCCGACGCCCTTGGAGCGGATCAGGCGCACGACCTGTTCGATCTTGTCCTGCAGTGCCTTGGGGGCATCGTCGAACAACAGGTGTGCCTCGTCAAAGAAGAACACCAGCTTCGGCTTTTCCGGGTCACCGACTTCGGGCAGGCTCTCGAACAGCTCGGCCAGCAGCCACAGCAGGAAAGTGGCGTAAAGCTTGGGGCTGCGCATCAGCTGGTCAGCGGCAAGCACGTTGATATAGCCGCGCCCCTGGTCGTCCACCTGCAGGAAATCGTCGATTTCCAGCGCGGGCTCGCCGAAGAACCGGTCCGCCCCCTGCGCCTCGAAGCTGAGGAGCTGGCGCTGGATCGCGCCGACCGTGGGCTTGGCGACATTGCCGTATTTGCCCGAAAGTTCGCTGGCGTTTTCCTGTGCCCAGCCAAGGACCGCCTGCAGGTCGGCAAAGTCGAGCAGCAGCAGGCCGTTCTCGTCGGCGTGACGGAACACGATCTGCAGCACGCCTTCCTGCGTCTCGTTCAGATCGAGCAGGCGGGCCAGCAGCAGCGGGCCCATTTCGGACACCGTGGTGCGGATCGGGTGGCCCTGCTCGCCATAGAGATCCCAGAATACCACCGGATTGTCGGAATAGCCGTAATCCTCGATCCCTAGGTCCTGCGCCCGCTTCTCCAGGCTGGCGGCGTGCTTGAACTGGGGCGATCCGGGCATGGCCACGCCAGACAGATCGCCCTTCACGTCGGCCACGAAAACGGGCACGCCTTCGGTGGAGAAGCATTCGGCCAGCCCTTGCAGCGTCACGGTCTTGCCGGTGCCGGTCGCGCCTGCCACCAGCCCGTGCCGGTTGGCCCGGCGAAGGTCGAGATATTGCTTTTCGCCATTGGCGGCGAGGCCGAGATAAATCTGTCCCACGTGCGGTTGCGTCCCTTTTTTCAAACCCCTGCAGGGCACATGGCCAGCACCGGCCTGCCGGTCAACACTCGACTTGGGCGGCAAAGCGGTTAAGGCAGCGCCATGGCT
>NCJP01000420.1 GCA_002278985.1 Erythrobacter sp. 34-65-8 | reverse complement strand
TGACGCCGCCGGGGAGGCGAGCAAGCTGCATCATCGAATGCCGGTTCTGCTCGCGCGTGACAATATCGCGACCTGGCTGCACGGAGCCGAGACCGAAGCGCTGGCGCTCTGCCAGCCGTGGGAGGGACCGCTCCAGCTCGAGCGGACCAGCCAGCCCTGGGCTGGCGGATCTTCGCAGGGGCCGCTTGTGTAAGCTTAGTCGATGAGCTTGCCAGCTTTGACTACCGCATCGATATCAGCCAGTTCGCCAACATCAGCCAGCGGATCACCATCCACGGCGACGATATCAGCCCATGCGCCAGGCTTCAGCGTGCCCACCAAGCCCGGCTGCCCCAGCGCTTCGGCCGCGTTGATCGTGGCGGCCTGGATCGATTCGAGCGGGGTCATTCCATATTCCACCATCACGCGGAATTGCCCGCCAACATCTTCATGCGGCATCACGCCCGCATCGCTGGCAAAGACCATCCTCACGCCTGCCTTATGGGCCTTGCGGAAAGCATCGCGCTGGGCCTGGGACACTGCGCGTTCCTTGGCGAGGTTTTCCTCAAGAACACCATTTTCTGCCCCCTTTGACAGGGTGTATTCGGTGTTGAAGATATCCATCGAGAAAAACGTACCGCGTTCTTTCGCCAGTTTGATGGCTTCGTCATCGGCATAGCTGGCATGTTCGATCGTGTCGAAGCCAGCACGGATGGCGGCCTTGATTCCTTCGGCGCCGTGTGCGTGAGCGGCAGCCTTCAGCCCCCAGAAATGCGCTTCATCGGCAATCGCGGTCAGTTCTTCCTGCGTCAATTGCTGGATACCGGGGGCGGTATTGCGCGAGAAGACACCGCCAGTGGCGCAAGCCTTGATGACTTCGGCCCCGTATTTGCGCTATTCGCGCACCCGCTTGCGCAATTCGTCGGGGCTGTCGCCCACTGCCGGGCTGGTCTTGTTGTAGCTCGGCGGAAGGAAGGTGCTGTCGCAATGCCCCCCGGTGGCGCCAAGCGAATGGGCGGCACC
>NCJP01000419.1 GCA_002278985.1 Erythrobacter sp. 34-65-8 | reverse complement strand
GGCCGGCCGGTGCCCGACATGCCATGGGCCTATCACTTCGATGCCGGCCTGTATGCTGCCTTTCTGCGCCGCTATTGCGAGGCGCGCGGCGTGACCCGGATCGAAGGCAGGGTGGATGATGTCGCCACCGGGGAACAGGGCATTACATCAATCCGGCTGGATGATGGGCAAGTGGTTGATGGCGATTTCTTCATCGACTGTACCGGATTTCGCAGTCTCTTGCTCGGCGGCGCGCTGGGTGCAGAATTTGACGACTGGACTGCTTGGCTGCCGTGCGACCGGGCGGTGGCCGTCCCCTGCCAGACCCAGGGCGATTTTACCCCCTTCACGCGGTCAACCGCGCGCAAGGCTGGCTGGCAGTGGCGCATCCCGCTGCAGCACCGGATCGGCAATGGCCATGTCTATTGCAGCAGCTTCATGTCCGATGACGAAGCGCTGGCAATCTTGCTCGGCTCTATTGATGGCAAGCCGATGGCCGAGCCCAACCCGCTGCGCTTCGTCACCGGCACGCGCAAGCAGCACTGGATCGGCAATTGTCTGGCACTGGGCCTCGCCGCAGGCTTCATGGAACCGCTGGAATCGACCAGCATCCATCTGATCCAGTCGTCGATAGCGCGATTCCTGCAGATGCTGCCCGGGGCTCGCCCGGCCCCCGCCATGATTGCGGAATTCAACCGGCAGGCACAATTCGAATGGAGCCGGATCCGCGATTTCCTGATCCTGCATTACTGGGCCAACGGCCGCCAGGGCGACCCCTTCTGGGACAAGTGCCGCGCGATGGAATTGCCTGAATCTCTGGAACAGAAGATAGCGCAATTCACGATGACCGGCTACATTCACCGCGATCACGAAGAGCTGTTTACCGAGCCCGGCTGGCTGCAGGTCTTCATCGGGCAGGACGTATTGCCCAGGGGCTGGAACCCCATCGCCGACACCATGTCCGCGGAAAATCTTGCCACAATGTTCGACCGGATTTTTGACCGATTTTACTCTGAACGACCAC
>NCJP01000136.1 GCA_002278985.1 Erythrobacter sp. 34-65-8 | reverse complement strand
AAGCAGGGTCGACTTCTCGGTGATGTGGGGGCTGAGGATCACGTCGTAGTGACGCGCATCGATTTCCTGCTTCTTAGCCATTGAAGCGCGCCTCCAGCTTTTCGACCGCGTCCTTGGTCAGGACCAGCGTGTCGTGCTTCAGGATGTCGTACACATTGGCGCCGACGGCGGGGAGCACGTTGACGCCCGGCAGGTTGCCGGCAGCGCGGGCGAAGCCCTCGTTCACCGACTCACCGTCGATCACCAGCACCTTGCCGCTCCAGCCGTTCTTGCCGAAGGTTTCGGCCAGAGCCTTGGTCTTCGCATCAGCCAGGTCGAGGCTGTCGACGACGATCAGGCCGTCCTTTGCCTTGCTCGACAGGGCCATCCGCAGCCCGAGGGCGCGCACCTTCTTGTTGAGCGACTGGTTGAAATCACGCTTGCGCGCACCGTGGGCCTTACCACCGCCGATGAAGATCGGGGCAGAACGGTCACCGTGACGGGCAGTACCGCCACCCTTCTGGCGGCCGAACTTCTTGCCGGTACGGGCCACGTCGGCACGCTCACGCGTGGGACGGGCAGTGGCGCGGCGGTTTTCCAGCTGCCAGGTGACAACGCGGTGGAGGATGTCGGCACGGGGTTCAACCCCGAACACGTCATCGTTCAGCTCGATGTCGCCCGACGCTTTACCGTCGATCTTCTGGACCTTCACCTTCACGGATCAGCCCTCCTTGTTTTCGTCGGTCGAAGGCGCTTCGCCTTCGGCAACGGTGGTTTCTTCAGCGGCGGTTTCTGCCGCTTCGACCTGATCGGCGAGCTTGGGCTCGTCAGCTTCGGGACGCGGGGCATTGCGGTCGATCACGACGCCGGGGAACGGCACGGTGTCGGGCAGCGCAATCTTGACCGCGTCACGGACCAGCATCCAGCTGTTCTTCGCACCGGGGACAGAGCCCTTGACGAAGATCAGACCGCGATCGGCGTCAGTGCGCACGACTTCGAGGTTCTGCTGGGTGCGCTGGCGGTCACCCATGTGACCAGCCATCTTCTTGCCCTTGAACACGCGACCCGGATCCTGGCGGTTGCCGGTCGAACCGTGCGAACGGTGGCTGAGCGACACGCCGTGCGTTGCACGAAGACCGCCGAAACCCCAGCGCTTCATGGCACCGGCAAAGCCCTTGCCCTGCGTGTGCCCGGTGATGTCGACCTTCTGGCCGGCCACGAAGTGATCCGCGCTGATCGTCGAACCGACCGGCAGCAGCGCATCTTCGCTCTCAAGCCGGAACTCGGCAACCTTCTGCTTCAGGCCGACTTCGGCCTTGGCAAAATGCTCGCGCTGCGGCTTGTTGACATTCTTCTGCTTGGCTTCACCCGAACCGACCTGCAGCGCGACGTAGCCGTCACGGTCTGCGGTGCGGTGGGAAACAACCTGGCATTCTTCCAGGGCCAGGACGGTCACGGGAACGTGACGTCCATCCTCCTGGAACAGGCGGGTCATCCCGACTTTCTTTGCGATAACGCCGGTGCGCATCGTCATACTCCTAACAGAGGCACACGAGGCCCATCCCCGCGTGCGTGATGGGCCCCGCCAAGGCGGCGGAACCCGGTTTTCAGCCCGATTGTGTGAAACTGCGCCCCGTCCGGGCTGAGTGCCTCCAGGTGGAGGCGAGACGGGGGACGCAGCCCGGATAAATCCGGCGGTATCCACCTATTTCGTCATCCCGGCCGAAGCCGGGAGCGTGGACCGCCCAACGGGCAGCCTCGAAAAAGACCTGACCGATTAACGTCCAGTCAGGAGGACGGAGAACCCGGCCTTAACCGGGACGTCGAGATCAAGCCAGCTTGATCTCGACGTTAACGCCAGCAGCCAAATCGAGCTTCATCAGCGCGTCGACGGTCTGGGCGTTGGGCTGCACGATGTCGAGCAACCGCTTGTAGGTGCGCACCTCAAACTGCTCCCGCGACTTCTTGTCGATGTGCGGACCGCGGTTCACGGTGAACTTCTCGATCCTCGTCGGCATCGGAATGGGGCCACGGATCAGCGCGCCGGTGCGGCGAGCTGTGTCTGCGATCTCGCCAGTGGCCTGGTCGAGAACGCGGTGGTCGAACGCCTTGAGGCGAATGCGAATATTCTGGGCTTCCATGTCCGTGTACCGATGAGAAAGAGCAAACACAAAAAACCAGCCGCCCCGCCCCCTCCCGTCTCCGAGGGAGAGCGGGGCTGCTGACCGAATTTTTTCCGAAGCTGGTCCGGCAATGAGGGGACGAATCCCCTCGCGTGCGCGGGCCTATATTACTTCGTGATCTTGCTGACAACCCCAGAACCGACGGTCCGACCACCTTCGCGGATTGCGAAGCGGAGACCTTCATCCATGGCGATCGGCGCGATCAGCTTGACCGAGATGGTCACGTTGTCGCCCGGCATGACCATTTCAGTGCCCTCGGGGAGGATCACTTCACCGGTCACGTCGGTGGTGCGGAAGTAGAACTGCGGGCGGTAGTTGGCGAAGAACGGCGTGTGACGGCCACCTTCGTCCTTCGACAGCACGTAGACTTCTGCGCTGAACTCGGTGTGCGGGCTGACCGAGCCGGGCTTGCACAGCACCTGGCCGCGCTCGACTTCTTCACGGCCAACGCCGCGGATCAGGGCACCGACGTTGTCGCCGGCTTCACCGCGATCGAGCAGCTTGCGGAACATTTCGACGCCGGTCACGGTCGTCTTCTTGGTGTCCTTGATGCCGACGATTTCAACTTCGTCACCAACGTTCACGATGCCGGTTTCGATACGGCCGGTCACCACGGTGCCGCGACCCGAAATCGAGAACACGTCTTCGATCGGCATCAGGAAGGGCTTGTCGACCGGACGGTCGGGCTGCGGAATGAATTCGTCCACAGCCTTGATCAGGGCGATGACCGAATCCTTGCCGATGGCGTCGTCACGACCTTCGAGAGCGGCCAGAGCCGAACCCTTGATGATCGGAATATCGTCACCCGGGAAGTCATAGGCGCTCAGCAGTTCGCGCACTTCCAGTTCGACCAGCTCGAGAATTTCCTCGTCGTCGACCTGGTCAACCTTGTTCATGTACACGACGAGCGCGGGCACGCCGACCTGGCGGGCCAGCAGGATGTGCTCGCGGGTCTGCGGCATCGGGCCGTCAGCAGCGTTCACCACCAGGATCGCGCCGTCCATCTGCGCAGCACCGGTGATCATGTTCTTCACGTAGTCGGCGTGACCCGGGCAGTCGACGTGCGCGTAGTGGCGGGCGTCCGACTCATACTCGACGTGTGCGGTCGAGATGGTGATGCCGCGCTCGCGCTCTTCCGGAGCCTTGTCGATGTTGGCGAAGTCCACGGCGGTACCGCCGTAGGTTTCTGCCATGACCTTGGTGATGGCGGCGGTCAGCGTGGTCTTGCCGTGGTCGACGTGCCCGATGGTGCCGATGTTGCAGTGCGGCTTGTTCCGCTCAAATTTTGCCTTTGCCATGTTACTCGTAACCTCTGTCTGACTGATGGGATTTCAGGGGAACAGGACGGCACCCGCTGAATCAGGCGCCGCCCCTAGACGTATAGCCTGCCTTAGGCAAGCTTCTCCTTGACCTCGGCCGCCACATTGGCCGGAACTTCGTCATAGTGGCTGAACTGCATCGAGTACTGGGCGCGGCCCTGGGTAAACGAGCGCAGTTCGTTGACGTAGCCGAACATGTTGGCGAGCGGCACCATGGCCTCGACCGCCTGGGCATTGCCCCGGCTGTCGGTGCCCTGGATCTGGCCACGCCGGCTGTTGAGGTCACCGATGACGTCCCCGAGGTAATCATCGGGGGTGACAACTTCGACCTTCATGATCGGCTCGAGCAGCTTGATGCCGGCCTTCTGGGCCACTTCACGCATGGCACCCCGGCCGGCAATTTCGAACGCGATCGCGCTCGAGTCGACGTCGTGGTAGGCACCGTCATACAGCGTCACGGTGAAGTCGATGATCGGGAAGCCGATGAGGTGGCCGCTTTCGGCCTGCTCGCGGAAACCCTTTTCGATCGCCGGGATATATTCCTTCGGAATGTTCCCGCCCTTGATCTCGTCCTGGAAGACGAAGCCCTGGCCACGTTCGCCCGGCTCGATCTTGACCTTGACCCGGCCGAACTGGCCCGAGCCACCCGACTGCTTCTTGTGGGTGTAGTCGACATCGACCGGCTTGCCGAGATATTCGCGGTAAGCCACCTGCGGCGCGCCGACGTTGGCCTCGACCTTGAATTCGCGGCGCATGCGATCGACGATGATGTCGAGGTGAAGCTCGCCCATCCCCTTGATGATCGTCTGGCCCGATTCGTGGTCAGTCGACACGCGGAAGCTTGGATCCTCGGCAGACAGGCGATTGAGCGCGACGCCCATCTTTTCCTGGTCAGCCTTGGTCTTCGGTTCCACCGACAGCTCGATCACCGGCTCGGGGAATTCCATCCGCTCGAGCACGATGGGATGCTTGTCCGAGCAGAGCGTGTCGCCGGTGGTGGTTTCCTTCATGCCAGCCAGCGCGATGATGTCGCCGGCGAATGCCTCGTCCACGTCCTTGCGGTCGTTGGCGTGCATTTCGAGCATGCGGCCGACCTTCTCCTTCTTGTCCTTCACCGAGTTCAGGTAGGTGCCCTTGTTCAGGGTCCCCGAATAGATGCGGATGAAGGTGAGCGAGCCCACGAACGGATCGTTCATGACTTTGAAGGCGAGCGCGCTGAACGGCGCGTCGTCGGTTGCCGGGCGGCTGTCCGGCTCATCGCTGTCCATCTTGACGCCCTGGACGTCAGGAATGTCGAGCGGCGAAGGCAGGTAGTCGACCACGGCGTCAAGCAGGGGCTGCACGCCCTTGTTCTTGAACGCCGAACCGCA
>NCJP01000135.1 GCA_002278985.1 Erythrobacter sp. 34-65-8 | reverse complement strand
ACGCTGCCGTCGAGCGATTCTTCGAGCAGCTTGCGCAGTTCGGCCACCGCCTTGCGGGGCACGATCACGTCCGGCATTCCCTCGGCGCCTTCGGGCCGGTCAATGGTATAACGCGCCAGCCGGTGCCCGTCAGTTGCGGCGGCCTTCAGCACCGGGCGATCCTCGTCCGAGACATGCAGGAAGATACCGTTGAGGTAATACCGCGTTTCCTCGGTGCTGATCGCAAAGCGGGTGCGGTCGATCAGTTCGGCCAGCGTGCGTGCCGGCATTTCGAAACTGGTCGGCAGGTCGCCCTCGACAATGACCGGGAAGTCATCGCGCGGCAGGGTAGGCAGGCTGAAGCGGCTGCGCCCGGCCTTGACCGCCATCCGGTTGTCCGCCGTCTCCAGGCTGACCTGGCTGCCTTCGGGCAGCTTGCGGGCAATGTCGAACAGGAGATGGGCCGACACGGTGATGGCACCGGCGGCATCGACCGAAGCCGCGTTCATCGTCTCGATCACCTGCAGATCGAGATCGGTCGCCATGACCTTGACCGCCCCGCCGTCGCTCGCCTCGATCAGCACATTGGAGAGAATCGGGATCGTGTTGCGCCGCTCCACGACCGACTGGACGTGGCTGAGGCACCGGAGCAGTGTTGCGCGTTCGATTGTGGCCTTCATCGGTCCCTACTCATGTCCCTGTTACAGCCAGCGGCCGGAATCGCCCGCGAGCGCCGGTAAGTGTTCCACGACCTTAACAAGGGCGTTCCACGGGGCAAGCGCCGAGGGCAGGCCAGACCGATTCCTTGGGGATAAGCGCCGCAAAATCAGTCAGGCTGCCGGCAATCAGCCAAGCATGGCCATCCCGCCGTTCACATGCAGCGTCTGGCCGGTGATATAGCCCGCCTCGTCGCTGGCGAGATAGGCCACCGCCGCGCCGATATCGCTGCCCTCGCCCATCCGGCCCATCGGAATACGCGCGTTGAGCGCCTCTTTCTGGGCATCCGGCAGCACCTCGGTCATCGCGGTGCGAATGAAGCCAGGGGCAACACAGTTGACGGTAATGCCGCGGCTGGCGACTTCCTGCGCCAGCGCCTTGCTCATCGCGGTGAGGCCGCCCTTGGCTGCGGCATAGTTGACCTGCCCCGGATTGCCGGTCGCCCCGACCACGCTGGTAATGGTGACGATCCGGCCATGCCGCGCCTTCATCATCGGCTTGGTTGCCGCACGCATGAGGCGAAATGCGGCCTCCAGGTTGATGCGGATCACCTGATCCCATTCCTCGTCCTTCATCCGCATGGCGAGGTTGTCACGCGTGATCCCCGCGTTGTTGACCAGGATATCGAGCTTGCCGAAAGTATCCAGCGTCGCCGGGATCAGCTCCTCCACCTGCGTGGCATTCGACAGGTCGCAGGTGATTTCCACATGGTCGCCGCCGATCTCATCGTTGAGCTGTTCGCGAAAGGCGCGCACCTTGGCCCCGTTGGAGCCGCTGAGCGCCAGTCGCGCACCTTGCTTTGCAAGCGTGATGGCAATGGCGGAACCGATGCCCCCGCTGGCACCGGTCACAAGGGCGGTTTTTCCTTCGAGTGAGAACATTATCCGATTTCCTTCGCCAACGCTTCGAGATCGGCCATGGTCACCACGCTGATCGCTTCGGCTTCCTTGTCGATCCGGCCGATCATCGGGCCGAGGACCTTGCCCCCCAGTTCGACGAACTGCTCAACACCTGCTGCCCGCATGGCCAGAACGGATTCGCGCCAGCGCACCCGGCCGGTCACCTGTTCGACCAGCAGGCGCTGTTCCTCGCGCGGGTCGGTCACGGCAGCGGCAGTGACATTGGCATAGAGCGGCAGGGCGAAGCTGCCCGGAGGAGTCTCGGCCAAAGCCGCCGCCATCGCATCCGCCGCCGGCTGCATCAGGGAGCAATGGAACGGCGCCGAGACCGGCAGCGGCACGCCGCGCTTGATGCCGAAGTCCTTGACCATGGCCACGGCCCGCTCGATCGCAGCGGCATGGCCGGAGAGCACGACCTGGGTCGGGTCATTGTCATTCGCCACCTCGCACACCTGCCCCTCGGCCGCGGCTTCGGCCAGCTTCTGCGCCGCGTCGAGATCGGCCCCGAGCAGCGCGCACATCGCCCCCTGCCCGACCGGCACCGCCGCCTGCATCGCCTGCCCGCGCAACTTGAGCAGTAGGGCCGTATCGGCCAGCGAGAACGCCCCGATCGCGCACAGGGCGGTGTACTCGCCCAAGCTGTGCCCGGCGACGCAATCACCCTTGTCGGCCAGCGACACGCCAAACTCGCGCTCCAGCACCCGCAGCGTGGCAATCGCATTGGCCATGATGGCGGGCTGGGCGTTCTCGGTCAGCGTCAGGGCTGATTCCGGACCGTCGCGCATGATGCCCGACAAGGGCTGCGACAGCGCCTCGTCGACTTCCTCGAACACCTCACGCGCAGCAGCGCTGGCGGCGGCCAGTTCTGCCCCCATACCGACCTTCTGGCTGCCCTGCCCCGGGAAAACGAATGCTCTCATCAGGTAATTCCTCCGTCGCGGCGGACTATGCGCGCAGAGCCTCTGCCGCAAGCCCGAACGGCACGATCTTGTTGCCGGCATCATGGCCGATATCGGCAAAACCGAGATAGGGGATGCCGGTGCGGGCGCACCAGTGGCGGGCGATATCCTCCTCGCTCGCGCCGAACGGCCGGTCGTTTTCCGGCACGTCGCTGATCCGTCCGAGCCTGATCCCGGCGACATTGCCAAGGTGCTGGGTCACATGGAAAAACAGCCGGTCAACCGCGTAGAGATGCTCCGAGACCTCCTCCACCATGACCACGTGGCCGGTCAGGTCGGGCATCAGGTCGGTGCCGCAGAGCATGGCCAGCGTCATCAGGTTGAAGGCGGCGGCGGGCCGGTCATCGATACCCCCCTCAAGCCCGTCGGTACTTCCGCCCAGAAACCCCAGCGCGCGGCGCACCGCTGCCTCGCCCCCCTCCCGCGCAATGCAGGATGCCATCGGGCCGTGGGCCGGCCTGCCGATGCCATGGCGAAAAAGCGCAGCCAGCAGGTAGCCGGTGTCGGAGAAACCCAGATAGGTCTTGTGCTGTGCAGCCGGCCCCAGTGCCACCACTGCATCTGCCGCAACCCGGTTGGAGCCATAGCCGCCCGCCGCAAACCACAGCGCGTCGGCAGATGGATCGTTGGCGCACTCCACCAGCGCCTTCAGCCGCGTGGCATCATCCCCGGCGAAATGGCCGTGGCGGGCGAAACACTGGGGATGAAACCGCAGCTCGAGCCCGCCAATGGACTGCGCCAGATCGAGCACGGCGTCGGCATGCTCCCGCTCGATCCGCTTGCCCGGAGCGCAGATGGCTATTCGCTTCATCCGGCCAGCTAGCCCGCTTGTGTTGCCGCGCACAACTGCATAGCGATAGCGCGATGAGCGATTTCCCCACTCCTGACGAACTTTTCACCCGCCCGTTCTTTTTCTGCGGCATCGGCGGTTCCGGGATGCTCCCGCTCGCCCAGATCGTGCAGGGGCGCGGGGCATCCGTGGCAGGCTCCGACCGCAGTCGCGACCAGGGCCGCACGCCGGAGAAATTTGCCGCGCTTGAGGCACAAGGTTTCACGCTGTTCCCCCAGGATGGCAGCGGGATCGTGTCGAAAGACCAGGTGCTGGTCGCCTCGGCTGCGGTCGAAGACACTGTGCCGGAAATGGTCCGGGCGAAGGAACTGGGCTGCCTGCGCCTGACCCGGGCGGAGCTCAACTCGATCCTGTTCAACACCAGCGGGGCCGGAATCGCCATTGCCGGGACCAGCGGTAAATCGACCGTCACCGGGATGCTGGGCTGGATCATGCGGGTCGCCGGCCGGGAGCCGACGATCATGAACGGCGCAGTGATGAAGAACTTCGTCACGCCCGAACGCCCGATTGCCAGCGCCGTGGTCGGCTCGCGCAGCATCTATGTCAGCGAAGTGGACGAGAGCGATGGTTCGATCGCGCTCTACCGCCCGGCCGTGGGCGTGCTGCTCAACGTCAGTCTCGATCACAAGAGCATGGACGAACTGCGCGTGCTGTTCGGCGATTACCTCGCCCGCAGCCGGATCGCGGCGATCAATGCGGATGATGCGGAGGCGCTCGCCCTGCTCCCCCGTGCGCAGCAGGTCATCACCTTCGGGATTGATCAGGAAAAAGCGCAGATCGGGATCAAGCCGGGCAGCATGGCGGAAAGCCCGGTGCGCCAGGCGGCTACCGTGATGGACCGGCACGACGGCAGCGAGCACCCGCTGGTGCTGGCCATGCCCGGCCGCCACAACCTCGCCAATGCGCTCGCGGCGATTGCCGGGGCAGCCTGCGCCGGGGTGCCGGTTGCACTAGCGGTGGAAGCACTGGCATCGTTCGCCGGGCTGGCCCGCCGGTTCGACATTGTCGGCACCAGCCCTTCCGGTGTGACCGTGATCGACGATTTCGGCCACAACCCGGAAAAGTGCGCCGCCACCTTGCGCACGCTGAAGGCGCATCCGGGCCGGGTGATCGCCTTTTTCCAGCCCCATGGCTACGGCCCCTTGCGCCAGATGGGCGCGGAGCTGGCGGAAACCTTCGCCCGCGAACTCAGTGCCGACGACGTGACCGTGATGTGCGATCCGGTCTATTTCGGCGGAACGGTGGACCGCAGCGAGGGGACCGGGCGGATTACCGGTCTGATCACGGCCGCGGGCGGCAGGGCCGAACATATCCCCGACCGGGCGGACTGCGGCACGCGGATCGCCGAACTGGCCCGCCCGGGTGACCGGATCGTGGTGATGGGCGCACGTGACGATACGCTCACGACCTTCGCTCGCGACATTCTTCACCGCCTGCCGTGACGGTTTACCGCGCC
>NCJP01000008.1 GCA_002278985.1 Erythrobacter sp. 34-65-8 | reverse complement strand
TCGGCGATCCGCAGATCGCCGAGGGGCTGATGCTCAAGCGGCGCGACAGCCCCTATGTCGCCGGGTGCAAGGTCGGCCTGTGGTACAAGTGGAAACGCGATCCGCTGCTGGTCGATTGCGTGCTGATGTATGCCCAGCGCGGCAGCGGCAAGCGCTCCAGCTTCTATTCCGACTACACCTTCGGATGCTGGGATGGCGATCCGGACAAGGGTGCGGAGCTCCTCCCGGTCGGCAAGGCCTATTCCGGTTTTACCGACGAGGAACTGAATCGGCTGGATCGTCACGTGCGGCAAAACACCGTGAACCGCTTCGGCCCGGTGCGCGAGACCAACCGCAGCCTGGTGTTCGAGGTGGCCTTCGACAGCGTCCATGCCAGCAAGCGGCACAAGAGCGGCCTCGCCATGCGTTTCCCCCGCATCCACCGCATTCGCTGGGACAAGCCGGTTCACGAGGCAGATCGCATCGAGACCTTGCGCGCCTTGATCTGCGACTGAGTTTGCGCTCGATCAAGGCTTTGATTCGAAATCCGGGCGACAGGCACACTGTCCCTCCGTGCCCAAGGAAAGCACGCCATGAACGCCGAGTCCGCCCCTCCGAGCACACCCTACGTCGCCCTCGGCGGAAGCGAGGTGATCGGCCGGATCGTTGATCGGTTCTACGATCTGATGGACACAGAGCCGCAATATCGCCCGCTGCGGGCGATGCACGCGGAAGATTTGACGCCGATGCGGGTCTCGCTCGCTGGTTGGCTCTGTGCCTGGGCCGGAGGCCCGCGCGACTGGTTCGAGCAGAACCCAGGCAAATGCATGATGAGCGCCCACCGGGGACTGCGCGTAAACCACGAGACGGCAACACAGTGGGCCGATGCGATAGCGCGTGCGGTTGCGGAGTGCGGACCGGCGGACCAGGCACTGGGCAAAGCCATGGCCGAACGGCTGGAACTGATGGCCCAGGCAATGGCCCGCCCCTAGTCTCGCCTGTGCAGGCATTTCGCGCTAGACTGGGACGATGCATCGCTTCGACCGCCCGCGCCGCGCTCTGGCCATCGCCGCCGCCGGGCTGGCGGGCATGGTCGATGCGGCCGGCTTCCTCGCGGCTGACCGGTACTTCGTTTCGTTCATGTCCGGCAACACCACCCGTTTCGGGGTCGACCTGGTCGAAGCGCCCCAGCGTGCCTGGGTGCCCGCCGCGCTGATCGCAGGCTTCGTGCTCGGGGTGTGTGGCGGAGCCCTGGTCGCTCATGCTGCCGGCGCACGACGCAAGCCGGCGGTTCTGGGCAGCGTGGCGGTGCTGCTCGCACTCGCCGCCCTTGCCCAGGCAGGCGGCAGCGTGGGCGCGATGATGGCGCTGCTGGTTCTGGCCATGGGCGCGCTCAACAACACGTTCCAGCGGGATGGCGAAGTCGCCGTCGGGTTGACCTACATGACCGGAGCGCTGGTCAAGCTGGGGCAGGGGCTGGCCGCGCGACTGACCGGCAAAGCGGCAACGGGATGGAGCGACTGGGGGTTGCTGTGGTTCGGCCTTGCAGCCGGTGCCGCTCTGGGCGCGGCGGGATGGCTTTACCTGCCCGCCCTGGTGCTGTGGGGGGCGGCGCTCTACGCCGCCTTTCTCACCTTCACTGCGATGCAGCTGCGCTAGGGCCCGACCACCTGCACCAGCTTGGTTCGCCCGGTTGCGCCGCGCAACATGCGGAGGCGTGACGTCGGCAGGCCGAGCGCGTCAGCGAGCAGGGCGAGCACCGCCTCGTTCGCTTCACCGTCCTGGGGTTGGGCCCGCACCCTGACCAGAATCACACCCGCGCCAAGCGCAATACCTTCGGTCCGGGCACCGGGCGTAACCCTGAGTGCGAGCCGCCCTTCGCCATCGGCCAGCGCGAGGATGGATTCTCGGGAAGGAAGATCAGGTCTGGGTCGCGCCATCAAAGCGCGGCAGCAACCGCCACCGCATGGTGCTTGGCGTTCTCGGCATAGTGCGCGACGCCAATTCGCATTCCGGCAATGGCCGCGTCATCGAGTTCGCGCAGCGGCTTCGCGGGGCGTCCCGCCCACAACATCCGCGGTTCCATCACCTTGCCTTCGGTCAGCATCGCGCCAGCGGCCAGCATGGCATCCGAGCCAACCACTGCCTTGTTCATCACGATTGCGCCCAGGCCGACAAAGCCCCGATCGTGGATCGTGCAGCCATGGACCATCGCCATGTGGCCGATCAGCACATCATCGCCGATCACCAGCGGCGAACCGACCGGATCGCCCGGGCGGGGCGGATCGCAGTGGAGCACGCTGCCGTCCTGCACATTGGTCCGCTCGCCAATCCTGATCGTAAACACATCGGCCCGCAGGACACAGTTGTACCAGATCGAACTCCCTGCGCCGATGACGACATCGCCGATAATGGTCGAGCCGGGGGCCACGAACGCGGTTTCGTGTATTTGCGGCGTCTTGCCGTGGATCGGGATGATATTCACGCCGGGGCGGTGAGGGGTCATGGTCGGCTCTCCCAGGTTGGCCGGTCAACAGAGTACACGATAGTGTCCCGCCACGGCGGATCGTACCGGTGGTCGGCATAGTCGAGGTCTGCGCGTCGGCCCATCCAGAGTCGTTTCATCAGGCCCCAGCTGGCGCTGTTGCCCTCCACCGTCAACGCGACCACCTCCTCTGCGCCGAACCGCTCGAACGCCAGCGCGAGGGCCGCCTGCGCGGCCTCTTTCGCATAGCCATGGCCCCAGGCATCTTCGCGCAGGCGCCAGCCGATCTCGATCGCACCTGTGACGGTCGAGCCGGGTGCGTCAGCGCGCTTCAAACCACAGAAACCCAGCAACGCGCCGTCAGCCTTGCGCTCGACCGGCCAGAAGCAGAAACCGTTGCGGGCGGCGCATTGCTCGACCCGGCCACGCTGCATCGCCATGCCATCCACGCCGAGCACCCCGCCCAGCCATTCCATGACGGCGGGCGTATTGGTTACGCGGAAAAACTCCGCCCAGTCGGCGTCGCCGCGCCAGTCGCGCAGCACCAGCCGGTCTGTTTCGCAGCGGAAAGCTTCAGCCATGGAGCAGGCGCGCGGCATGGGCGGCATGGTAGGTGAGCACGCCCGAACAACCCGCACGCTTGAACGCTGTCAGCGTTTCCAGCACCAAGGCATCGCGATCACCGGCCCCCGCTGCCGCAGCCGCTTCGATCATCGCGTATTCGCCGCTGACCTGGTAGGCAAACACCGGAACTTCGAACCGCTCCTTCACCCGGCGGACAATATCGAGGTAGGGCAAGCCGGGTTTGACCATGACGCTGTCTGCCCCTTCGGCAAGATCGAGCGCGACTTCGCGCAGCGCCTCCTCGCCGTTGGCGGGATCCATCTGGTAGCTCTTCTTGTCGCCCTTGAGCAGCCCGCCCGAACCGACCGCGTCGCGAAACGGGCCGTAGAAGGCGCTGGCGTACTTGGCGGCGTAGCTCATGATCTGGACGTTGTGATGCCCGGCCATTTCCAGCGCCATGCGGATTGCCCTGACCCGCCCGTCCATCATGTCGGAGGGGGCGATCACGTCTGCCCCGGCATTGGCCTGGTTTACGGCCTGGTCGACCAGTACGGCCACGGTGTCATCATTGATCACATAACCACGCTCGCCAAGCAGGCCATCCTGGCCGTGGCTGGTATAGGGGTCGAGCGCTACATCCGTGAGCACGCCAATATCGTGTCCGCAGGCATCCTTGATGGCCTTGATCGCCCGGCACATCAGGTTGTCGTGATTGAGCGCTTCGGCTCCGTCGTCACTGCGCCGGTCAGCCGGGGTGTTGGGGAACAGCGCCACACAGGGAATGCCGAGTGCGGCCGCTTCCTTGGCCCGCGCAGCAATGCCATCGACCGACCAGCGCGATACGCCCGGCAGGCTGGCGATCGGCTCCTCCACGCCGGAACCACTGGTCACGAACAGGGGCCAGATCAGATCGGCCGGAGCCAGAACCGTTTCACGATGGAGAGCGCGGCTCCAGCCATGGGCGCGAGGCCGGCGGAGGCGGAGATTGGGATAGGCTGGTGTCATGGCCGACTACCTGCCGCAATCCCGCAGCCGGCGCAATCCGCACCGAACAACGGGGCGATGATGTCAGGGCAGGGCCGTCACGGCAGGCGGCGCGCCTGGTCGAGCCGGTCAATTTCGCGCGCCGGTTCCTCGTTGGCGTTCTCCACCGCAGTGGGCGCCAGATCGACCAGCGCCGCACCCGGAGCAACCGTCTTGAGGCTGGCAAGCGTGGCGCGGAACCGGCGCAGTTCCTCGCCGCCGAGCTGAGCCCGGGTAACGAACGACACGGAAGCCGGGTTCACGGCCCGCCCGCCGCGATACATTTCGTAATGCAGGTGCGCGCCGGTGGAGAGACCGGTCGATCCGACATAGCCGATCACCTGGCCCCGGCGGACGCTTTGCCCTGCGCGCACCGCCATGCGGCTCATGTGGCAATAGCGGGTCGACAGTCCCCCGCCGTGCTCAAGACGGACTGCAATCCCGCAACCGCCCATCCGGCCGGCACCTGAAACGCGCCCGTCGGTCACCGCAACGATCGGCGTGCCGTGCCCGGCAGCAAAATCCATCCCGCTGTGCATCCGGCGATAGCCAAGGATGGGATGCCGCCGCATCCCGAAATTCGAACTGATCCGCCCTGGAACGGGGGCGAGCAGGCCGGCGCGCTGTTCGCCCACCCCCGATGCCTCGTAGAACCGGCCGTCCTTGCCCCAGCGCATCAGCTGGACCTGCGGTTTGTCGCCCCGGTCCACCCCGGCATAGACCAGCCGCCCGGCCTCACGCTCCCCGGTGGCAGCCCGGCGGTACTGGACGATCAGGTCGAAGGTATCGCTCGCCCGCACGCTCCGCTCCATGTCGACTTGGTCGTTGATCGCGGCGAGATACTGCTGCACCGCGCTGGGCGGGGCGCCGGCAGCGCGGAGCGACCGGTACAGGCTGCGCCCGACGTTTCCGCGAATACGCAAAGGGGTGTCATCCACCCGGATCGGCTTGCGTGTCAGCACCAGGCCGTTTTCGCCGCGCGAGACTTCCAGCGCCAGATCGAACCGGGCGCGAAAGGCGAGGGAATCGAGCGGGCGTGGCTGGCCGGGACTGGTCCTGCGGCCGAGGGTGATGTCGACCTGGGTGCCGGGGGTGACATCGGTCAGGTCAATGGCGTTCGACACCAGCCCCAGCACCCGGCTGGCGTCCGCCCCGCCGACCCCGGCACGCTCCAGCATCCGGGCAAAACTGTCCCCGCGAGAAAGGGTGGCCAGCAGCTGCTGGGTTGGCCGCTCCGGCGCCGACCGGAGCGGCTTGACGTCGAGCGTCGCGCCCATATGCCGGCCGCTGTCCCCACCCAGGGCAAGCGGCATGATCATGTGGCTGCGAAATTCATCCCGCGCAGGCTCGTCAATCAGCATGGCGGGCGCCGCCTCGAGCGGGCCGAAACTGGGCCAGAACCCTATCGCCAGGGCACTCAGCCCGATCAGGGTGCCAAGCCCGCGAAACCAGGTGCGGCTGCCGATCCCGCTCGCCAGATCCGGGGTCAGGTTCAGCCGTTCGAGCCGGTCAGAGACATCGTGTCGCCACGAATCGTAGCGCTCCAGCATGGTACCGGTCCGCTGGAGGATGCGGGGGCGCGGATCAGGCGCCAGCTGGGTGTGGGCCAGAGCAACCGCGCGCCAGCCACCCTGGTCGGCCAGCGCCGCCTCGATCCCGGCAACATCGCGCTCGCTGTACACGCGCTTATTCTCCCAGAGGTACTGGCGGCACGCCTGCACCCGACCCAAGCGGCCCCTATGGCCGGGTTTCCTGCACGATTAAAGTTAAGTCCGCTTTAAGACGCGACCAGCCGAGTCTCCTGCCGGACAGACTGTGGGGCGAACCGCTAGCACGCTTGTTTGGGCTGCAATGCGCTGCCACATTGCCCCCGTGACCGACAGCACGATCAAGGCGGTTCTCGGGCCCACCAACACCGGGAAGACGCATCTCGCGATCGAGCGGATGTGCGCCCATTCGAGCGGCGCGATCGGCTTTCCCCTGCGCTTGCTGGCCCGCGAGGTCTATGACCGGGTGGTTGCGCAGAAGGGCGCCGGCCAGGTGGCCCTGATCACCGGCGAAGAACGGATTGAGCCGGCAAACGCCCGCTATTTCTGCTGCACAGTCGAAGCCATGCCCCGCTCCGCCGGAGACCATGCCTTTCTCGCTCTCGACGAAGCCCAGCTGGCGGCCGACCCCGAGCGCGGCCATGTGTTCACGGACCGCCTGCTCCATGCCCGCGGACGTGAGGAAACCATGCTGCTCGGCGCAGCCACGCTCGAACCCCTGGTGCGCAGCCTCCTGCCTAGGGCCGAGATCGTCTCCCGCCCGCGCTTTTCTACCTTGAACCATATCGGCCCGCGCAAATTGTCGCGCCTGCCGCCGCGCAGTGCGATCGTCGCGTTTTCGGCGGACCAGGTCTATGCCGTGGCCGAAATGCTGCGCCGGTTTCGCGGGGGCGCGGCGGTCGTGATGGGCGCGCTCAGCCCCGAAACCCGCAACCGGCAGGTTGCCTTGTTCCAGTCAGGCGAGGTGGACTACATCGTGGCCACCGATGCCATCGGGATGGGCCTCAACCTTGACGTCACCCATGTTGCCTTTGCCGGCCTTACCAAGTTCGACGGGCGCAAGCAGCGCCGCCTGTTCCCGGCGGAAATGGCGCAGATCGCGGGGCGGGCGGGGCGGCATCACAAGGATGGCACCTTCGGAACCCTGGCAGGGCAGCAGGGCGGCTCCCCGGAGTTCACCGAAGAAGAAATCTACGCCATCGAGGAGCACCGTTTCGCGCCGCTGACCCGGTTGTTCTGGCGTGAATCCGAACTGGTGTTCGATTCGCTGAGCACACTGATCGACGATCTGGAACGGCCGCCCGACGAACCCGAACTCGCCGCTGCGCCCGAGGCGATTGATCTCGCCGTCCTGAAACGGCTGGCGGCCGAGCCGCTGGCCCATGACGTGCGCGGAACAGCACTGGTCCGGCATTTCTGGGAGGCTTGCTCGTTGCCGGATTTCCGCCAGTCAGGCGCAGATACGCATGCCCGCTTCGTTGCGCGCCTGTGGCAGGATCTGCGGCACGGGCATCTCGGCGCCGACTATGTGGCGGCGCGCATTGCCGAACTCGACAGCGTGACCGGCGATATCCATGCCCTGCAGGGGCGGATCGCCGCCATCCGCAGCTGGGCCTATATCTGCCAGCGCCCGGACTGGGTGCTGGCGCGTGATGAAATGGCTGCCCGTGCGCGGGGAGTGGAAGCGCGGTTGTCCGATGCGCTACACGCCCGCCTGACCGAACGATTCGTCAACCGGAGGACCGCTATCCTGATGAAGACGCTGGGACAGGATGCCGCCTTGCTGCCGGTGGCATGCGCACAGGATGGCACGGTGACCGTCGAAGGTGAAGCCATCGGCCGGATGGAGGGCTTTGCCTTCTCGGTCGACCACCGCGCCACTCACGAGGATCGCCGGATGCTGCTGGCAGCCGGGGAGAAATCCCTACCGCGCCTGCTGGCGGAGCGAGCCGACGCGCTGGTCGCGAGCGAATTCGCGGGCGTGGAACTGGCGCAAGGTACGCTTCGCTGGGATGGACGGGTACTGGCAACCCTGGAGGCAGCCACGGACATCCTGCACCCGCGCCTGGTGCCGGCGCGGGATCTGACCCCACTGCCGGAGCCGGCCCGCCAGCGCCTGCTGTCAGGACTAGAGGCCTGGCTGGCCGGCCAGCTCAGACCGCTCGCGCCTCTCGCAGCACTGCAGGTGGCGGCCCGGGATCCGGCTGCCGGATCGCAGGCCCGCGCCCTGTTGCTGACACTGGTGGCGGGGCACGGCTATGTCTCCCGCGAACAGGCCGGGCTGGAGCATCTGCCCAAGGATCTGCGCCCGTTCCTGCGGCGGCTCGGCGTCACCTTTGGCGCACTCGACGTCTTTGCGCGCGAACTGCTCAAACCTGCCCCCCGCCGCCTGCTCCAGGCGCTGGGGCTGGACCGCAGGCCGATCAACCCCGACATGGTGCCAGTTCTCAAGGGGGCGGCCCCCCTGCCGTCCGGCTATCGCCCGGCAGGAGACCAGCGCGTGCGGCTCGACATTGCGGAAAAACTGCTGCGGGCCGCCCATGACGCACGCAGCGCAGCCGCCGCAGGCCGTGATCCCCGCCGGGCCCGGTTCCGGATCGATCCTGCACTCGCCATTTCGACCGGGCTGGAGCTGGCCAGCTTTCACCGGTTGCTCGGCGCGGCAGGGTTTCGCCGCCTGCCTGCGCGCACGCTTGCGGCCGGAGTTGCCGGTCCCCCGGCGCCCGACAAATGGGAATGGCGTCCTGTGCGCAGGGATATCCGCAAGACAGAAGGCCCGGCGAAGCCCGCGGCGGGCAATGCCTTTGCGGCCCTGGCAGACCTGGTGCGCTGATGCGGGTCGACCTGTTGCTTTGCCGGTTGCGGTTCGTGAAGACCCGCTCCCGCGCTCAGCAACTGGCCGAAAGCGGGCAGATCCGCTGCAACGGACTGCGGATCCTTCGCCCCAGCCATCCGGTTGCCATTGGCGACGTACTGACGATTCCCGGCCCTGCGGGCGTAATCGTGGCCGCGATTATCGCCCTGCCCGCGCGGCGCGGCCCGCCCCTGGAAGCGCGCTCCCATTATCGCGAGCTTGACCGGCATGGCGAAACCGCGATAGCGGGCGGTGAAGGGCCAATTCTCAAGGGGAACGTTTCGCCATGACCTACGTCGTCACCGACGCCTGCATCAAGTGCAAGTACACCGACTGCGTCGAGGTCTGTCCGGTCGATTGCTTCTATGAAGGCGAGAACATGCTCGTCATCAATCCCAGCGAATGCATCGATTGCGGCGTGTGCGAGCCGGAATGCCCGGCCGAGGCGATCCTGCCCGACACCGAGAGCGGACTGGAGCAATGGCTGGAGCTGAACGCCAAGTATTCAGCGGAGTGGCCTAACATCACCAGCCAGAAAGAACCTCTCGCCGAGGCCGACGAGCACAAGGGCGAGGATGGCAAGTTCGAGAAGTATTTCTCGACCGAGCCGGGCGAGGGCGACTGAGCCGGACCAGGCGATAGCGCGGGCAAACAGCCCCGGGGCGCAGCTTTGGCCACCCCTCGGCAGCGGTTGACGCAAGGGACTCGCAATTTTGTTGCGAATGCGCTATATAATGCGTCAACCCCGCCGGTATTCTTCCGGCGACAGGTGAAAACCTACGGAAAGGCAGGGTCTCTCGCGACCGTTCAGGCAAGTGTCGACCGTACCGCACCCGGTCCGGACGCCAGCTTTCCTGACCCGCCGCCGACAGCCTGCCCGCGAGGAAAGGAACACGCATGGAAGCCAAGGCACTTGCCTTCGACGTTGGCGATTACGTTGTCTATCCCAAGCACGGCGTCGGCCGTGTGATCGAACTGCAGCAGGAAGAAATCGCCGGCATGCAGCTTGAACTCTATGTACTGCGTTTCGAGAAAGAGCGCATGACCCTGCGGGTCCCTACCAACAAGGTCGAAGCGATCGGAATGCGCAAGCTTTCCAGCGACAAGACCCTGAAGGAGGCGATGGAAACGCTCAAGGGCAAGCCCCGGGTCAAGCGGACCATGTGGAGCCGCCGTGCCCAGGAATACGAAGCGAAGATCAATTCGGGCGATCTCGTCTCTATCGCCGAAGTGACCCGCGACCTGTTCCGCCCGGAAGACCAGCCCGAGCAGAGCTATTCGGAACGGCAGATCTTCGAAGCGGCCTCCAGCCGCCTCGCGCGCGAACTGGCGGCGATGGAAAAGACCGACGAGCCCGCAGCACTCGAGAAAATCCTCAACGTGCTGCGCGAACATGCCCCGCAATATTACGAGAACACCGAAGAAGCCTGACCGGCTTCACGGCTGGCACATCACCAGGAGGGGCTGCCTGCAAGGGCGGCCCCTTTTTTCTGCGGCCGACCGGGTTTGCTTGAACTTGCTCCTTTGGTGTATTATATCACCAACACGGCAAGAGGAGAGCATCCCATGAAGTTCGACAAGTTCATCCGCGCCATCGCCCCTGTGGCAGCCATCGCGCTGGCTGCGGGTCTGGCGGGCTGCAAGGACATGAACATCTCCATCAACGACGAAGATGGCGTGCCGCTGTCCGAACTCGACATGAGCGGCGATGCGCCCAGCGAACTGGTCCTGGCGGGGCCCGACAGCGTGGTCGTCACCACTGGAAATGCCCTCGCCATCGACCTCGAAGGGGATGAGCGGGCGGTAGAAGCCCTGCGCTTCACGTTGAAGGATGGCACGCTCGGAATCCTGCGTCAGCGAGGCACCGGCAACATCGACGGCAAGCTTGCCACCGTCCGGGTGACCATGCCGCTGCCGGAAAAGATCGTTATCGCCGGATCAGGCGGCGTTGCCGCGCAGGGCCTTGCCCGGACGGCGGAGGTGACAATCGCCGGGTCTGGCAGGCTGGATGTGGCTTATGCGGACAGCGATACGCTCGACGTCAACGTGGTCGGCTCCGGCACCTTCGGGGCGGCAGGCGTGGTCAAGACGCTCGATCTCACCGTGGCCGGGTCCGGAAGCATGGATGCGCCGGGCCTGAAGGCGGACGATGCCAAGGTGACGATCCTGGGTTCGGGGGATGCCGATTTCGCTTCGGACGGCACGGTTACAGCCAAGGTCATGGGTTCGGGCGATGTCACCGTCAGCGGCAGCGCCACCTGCACGGTAGAGGCGATGGGCGCAGGCAAGGTCACGTGCCGGCCTGCTGGAACCACGGCGGAGTAAAGACCGCTCCTGCACAGGGCGCGTTCATGATAGGGGGCTCAGGTTGGTTCCGGAGCCCCTTGTCATGCAGTACGTTCGCCTGATCATCGCTTGCGCCCCCCTGGCCTTGGGGGGTTGCGTTGCAAAAACTGCCTTCGATGTCGTGACAGCGCCGGTGCGCGTGGCCGGCAAGGCCGTTGATCTCGCCACCACCAGCCAGTCCGAAGCGGACGAGAAACGCGGGCGAGCCTTGCGCCAGCGCGAGGAAGAGATCGGCCGGCTCCAGCGGCGTTATGAAGACCAGCTTGACGATTGCAATGACGGCAAGCAGCGCGCCTGCAGCGAAGCGCAGACAACATACGGGGAACTCCAGACTCTGCTGCGCGACGCGCCAGACCGCTAGGCCGCAGCGCGGCGCAGGCGGTCGTTGATTGCCTTGCCTACGCCGATTTCGGGCACCGGTGCCACCGCGATGCGCGGATGGGCAGCAAGGGCGGCCTCGTGAAGGCAAGCATAGAGACGGCGTGCAGCTTCATCGAGGTCAGCGGACTGCGACAGGTTGCAATCACAGGCTATTGGTCCGAATCCGATCATGAACTCGCCTGGACCAGCCCGTTCCGCCTTGAGCCGAACCGGCTTGCCCGGCGCGTAGTGACTGGCCAGCTGCCCCGGCGCTTCGATCGCCTCTGTGGGAGGCGCCACTGAACCCAGGTCAATCGGACCGGGTCGGAGCACATCCACTTCACCATCCCGCCGAACCGCCGCAATGGTCGATTCGAGTCCGGCCGCGCATGAGCCCCCGTCAAGGACGAGGTCGATCCGCCCGTCGAGCGAGGCAAGCACGTGCGCGGCGCAGGTCGGGCTGATGAACCCGCTGCGGTTGGCCGAGGGCGCCGCGAGCGGAAATTCGACCGCTTGCAGCACCGCCCGCATCACCGGGTGAGCCGGGGCGCGCACTGCCAGGGTCGGCAGCCCCGCACTCACGGCCGGCGCAAGCCCGGCATCAGCGCGCAGTGGCAGCACCAGCGTGAGCGGCCCGGGCCAGTGTTGCTGGGCCAGGCCTTTCGACACCATGTCGAATTCGACATAGGCAGCAGCCTGCCGAATATCGGCAACATGGACAATCAGGGGATTGAAGTCTGGCCGCCCCTTGGCTGCATAGATCCGCGCAACCGCATCCGGATCATCCGCGCGGGCAGCGAGGCCATAGACCGTCTCGGTCGGCAGCGCGACCAGTCCGCCTGCGCGCAGGACAGCGGCCGCACGCGCGATTCCCGCAGCATCGGCGGCCAGCACTTCCGTAGCGTTCTTGCCCGTCATGGGTGCGCGCTATAGGTGATGCTGCGCCCACTCAAGAGCTTTACCCAAGAGGATATCCCAGCTGTGACTCCTTTCGTGCCTCCGACTCAGGACCAATTGCTCGCCATCCGGACCAATGCCGGGATCGGCGAACTGGCGCAGAGCGAGCGTTTTGCTGCAGCTGAGCCCGATCTGGTCGATGCCATCGTCGAAGGCGTCGGCGCGCTGGCGGCGGGCGAATGGGCGCCGCTCAACCGGATCGGCGATCTGGAAGGCGCGGTGCTGGAGAATGGCGTGGTCCGCCTCCCTGCCGGGTTTGCCGAAGCCTATAATCTCTACGTCGAGCAGGGCTGGAACGCGATTGCCAGCCCGCCGGAGTTTGGCGGACAGGGCATGCCCTTTACGCTGGCCTGCAACGTGCTGGAAAACCTCGGCACGGCCAACATGGCATTCAATCTCCTGCCGATGCTGTCGGTCGGCGCGATCGACGCGCTGGAGAACCATGGCAGCGCCGCGCAGAAGGAAAAATACCTGCCCCGCCTGGTCAGCGGCGAATGGTCCGGCACGATGAACCTGACCGAGCCCCAGGCCGGAAGCGATGTCGGCGCCCTGCGCGCCACCGCCACGCCCATCATTGGTGGTCCCCACGCCGGCAAATACCTGATCCAGGGCCAGAAGATCTACATCACCTGGGGCGAGCACGAACTGGCGGGCAACATCATCCATCTGGTTCTGGCCCGCCTCCCCGGTGCGCCTGAAGGAACCCGGGGCATCTCGCTGTTCATCGTGCCCAAGTACCACGTCAATGACGACGGATCGCTCGGCGGGCGCAACGACCTCAAGTGCGTCAGCCTTGAACACAAGCTGGGCATCAATGCCTCCCCGACCTGCGTGATGAGCTATGGCGACAGCGGCGAATGCGTGGGCGAGCTGGTCGGTGCGGAGAACCGGGGTCTCGCTGCCATGTTCACCATGATGAACAACGCCCGGATCAACGTCGGCAACCAGGGCGTGCAGATTGCCGAGCGCGCCACCCAGCAGGCGCTCGCCTATGCGCGGGACCGGGTGCAGTCCGCCCGGGCCGGTTCGCCGGACAAGAGCCCTGTGGCAATTATCGAGCACCCGGACGTGCGCCGCACCCTGATCCGGATGAAGGCCCTGACCGAAGCCGCCCGCGCCCTGCTCTATTACACGGCCGGGCTGGTCGATCGCGGGGCGCTGGGAGATGCCGCTGCAGGAAACCGGGCTGACCTGCTGGTGCCGATGCTCAAGGCCTGGGGAACCGACATCGGGGTGGAGGTTGCCAGCCTTGGCGTGCAGGTCCACGGCGGGATGGGTTTCGTCGAGGAAACCGGCGCAGCCCAGCACTATCGCGATGCCCGCATCGCCCCGATCTACGAAGGAACCAACGGCATCCAGGCGGCAGATCTGGTTACCCGCAAGCTGGGCCTGGAAAATGGCGGGGTCATGGCCGCCCTGATGGACGAGATCGCACGCGACGCTGCTGCCGAACCCGCGCTGGCCGGGCTGGCCCGCGATTGTGCCGCCATCGCCCAGTGGATGCAGGGCGAAGCCAGCCTCGATGACCGCCTGGCCGGAAGCGTACCGTTCTGCACCATGTGTGCGGTCGCCGTGGCCGGTTGGCAGCTGCTGCGCCAGCTCAGCGCGGTGGAAGCGGGCGCGATGCCTTCACTCGCCGCAACCAAGCGCGTGACGGCCCGCTTCTTCCTTGACCGGATCGTGCCGGAAGCAGCGGGCCTCAAAGGCTCGGCAACCGCCGGGGCCGATGCGCTCTACAGCCTGACCGCCGAACAGCTGGCAGGCTGACCCGGTGGCCGTTGATCCAGCCGACCCGCTTGCCCGGATAGCCGCCGCGCTCGAGCGGATGGCACCGCTCAGCGGGCAGGCAGGCACTGACTGGACGGCGGCTCCGGCCTATATCTGGAGCGCACAGGGCGTGCGCCCGGTCCCCCTGATCGAGGCCCCGCCGCTCGACGTTCTCATGGGCATCGACCGGCAGAAAGACATTGTTCTCACCAATCTCCAGCGCCATGCTGCCGGATCGGCGGCGCATGATATGTTCCTGTGGGGCGCGCGCGGAATGGGCAAGTCAGCGCTGCTGAGAGCGACCGCACTGGCCGTCCAGCGGGAATGCGGCAGTGCGCTGGCGCTGGTCCAGGTGGCGGGCGATGCGCTCGACAGCCTGCCCGCGCTCTTCAACCAGCTTGCCCGCGTGTCGCGGCAGTTCCTCGTGTACATCGACGATCTCGGCTTTGCCGACGGCGACCTGCAGGGGCCGCGCCGTCTGCGCAGCTGGCTGGATGGCGGAGTCGAGGCTCGGCCCGGCAACGTGCGGATCGCCGTGACCTCCAACCGCCGGGCGATCGTTCCACGCGAGGCAGGCGAACAGGATGACCCGATCAATCCGCGCGACGCGGTCGATGACCGGCTGGCGCTGGCCGACCGGTTCGGAATTGCGTTGGGTTTCCACGCCTGCGACCAGGCGACTTATCTCGCGATTGTTGCTGCCTATGCAGGGCACCTCGATCTCGCCTGGGACGAGGCCGATGCGCTGGAATGGGCCAAGCGGCGGGGCGCCCGGTCAGGCCGGGTTGCCTGGCACTACATCACCGAGCTTGCCGGGCGCGCCGGTCAGGCGCTCAGGCTCTAGCGCGGATCGTCGCGAAACGAGGCAGCGGTGCCGCCCAGCTCGCGCTGCGGCGGCAAGGAACGGGTACGGATCCGCTCGATCGCAGGGCGGGGCTCAGCCCCGGTTGCGACCACCCGCCAGATGATTCCGGCGGTATCGTCACTGATCAGCAGCGCGCCATCACCGGCCCATTCCACCCAGGTCGGGCGCCCGCGCGTCGTGCCATCGCCGGTGAGGAAGCCGGTCAGCACCGGCACGGGCTTGCCCTGCGGATTGCCACGCGCATCGAACGGGACGAAGACCACGTCGTAACCCGAAGGGGGTTTGCGGTTCCACGAGCCGTGGCGGGCAATGAACGCGCCGCGGCCGAAGGTCTGGCCCATGCGATCCCCCTCGGCCGAAAACACCAGCCCCAGCGCAGCCACGTGCGGCCCGAGCGCATATTCGGGCTTGCGGGTATATTCCATCAGGTACTGCGGCATGGGCACCTCGACCCGTTCGTCGATGTTCTCGCGCCAGTAGACCCAGGGCCAGCCGTACTGTGCGCCGATCGGGACATTGGTGAGATAGTCAGGCACCAGGTCGGACCCCAGCATGTCGCGCTCGTTGACCGTGGTCCACAGCTCGCCGTTCCAGGGGTTCCAGTCGAGGCCGTTCGGATTGCGCAGCCCGGCCGCGAAGGGCCGGTTGCTGCCGGTGGCAAGGTCAAGCTCATGAATCATGGCCCGGCCTTCCTCGACCTCCATCCCCTGTTCGCCGATGTTGGAGACAGAGCCGACCGCGATGTAGAGCTTCGTGCCGTCCGGGCTCAGCTCGATATTGCGCATCCAGTGGCCGCCGCCGCCGGGCAGATCCATCAGCTTGCGGCCTGCGCCGCTCAGCGTGGCCGCGCCGAGCTGGTAATCGAAGGCCAGCACGGCATTGTGGTTGGCCACATACAGCGTGCCCTCGTTCCAGGCGATGCCTGACGGCGAATCAAGCGCGTCAGTCAGAACCTGCCGGACCTCGGCCGTGCCATCACCGTCCGCATCGCGCAGGAGCACCAGCTGGTTGGGCGAATCTCCCTTGGCCCCGGCGCGGCTCATCAGCAGGTCGGCAATCCAGCCGGTGATCCCGCCGCCGCCCTCGCTCTTCGGAGCGCGGGTCAGGGTGACCAGCACGTCGCCGTTGGGCAGGGTGTGGATCACCCGGGGATGTTCCAGCCCCTCGGCAAACCGCATGACCGCAAGACCCTCGGCCGCTTCGGGCAGTTCACCGTCCTGCCAGCCGATCGGCCTGGCGATCCGCACGGTCGGGAACATCTCGGATTTCGCTTCCTGCAGGGTCGGGTCAGTACCGGTGACCGCCTCGACCGGGAGGTCGGCCTTGTCGCCCCGGTAAACCCAGAAGGCGAAACCGCCGAGGATGAGAAGGAAGACCAGCAGGCCGATGAGGAGTTTGCGCGCTATGCTCATGGGCGGCAGGCATAAGGCGCAGGCGGGCTTGCGGCAATCCTGCAAGTGGCTAGGACTGGCCCGATGTACGATTTCGCGCCCGATCCCTCGCTCAGCGGTGCAAGTGCGCCTCCGGACTGGCGCAACGCCGCCTTGATCCGCTCATCGGTGTTTCAGGCCGGTCAGCTTTTGCTGCGCGCGGGCGAATTGGGGCTGGCCGAGCAGTTTTTCACCCATCTGGCCGAAAGTCTGGACGCCACGGGTCTGGCCCAATTGGGAGAGATGGCCCTGGACCTGAATGAGCCGCATCTGGCCGTGATGATCGGC
>NCJP01000134.1 GCA_002278985.1 Erythrobacter sp. 34-65-8 | reverse complement strand
ATGGCCGATGACGGGGCGGGCCTGCTGGATGCGCTGGATATCGAGACCGCCCACATCGTCGGCGGCAGCATGGGCGGAATGATCGCCCAGCATGTGGCGGCGCGCCATCCGCACAAGACCCGCTCGCTCACCACGATCTTCTCGACCACCGGCAACCCGAGGCTGCCCCCTGCGAAAAAGGAAGCGCTTGAGGTGCTGGTCAAGCGGCCGGCCAGCATGGACGAGGCGGTGCTGGTGGAGCACGGGATGCTGCTCGCCCGCACCATCGGATCCCCCGGCTACCCGGCGCCGGAAGAGCGCCTGCGCGCCAATGTCACCGCCTCGGTCCGCCGCAGCGTCTATCCAGAAGGGCCGACCCGGCACCTCGCCGCGATCCTCGCCGATGGCGACCGGCGGGCGATGCTGGCCGGGATCACCGCGCCGACCCTGGTGCTGCATGGCGAGGCCGACCCGCTCGTGCCGGTCGAGGGCGGCCGTGACACCGCCGCCAGTATCCCCGGCGCGCGCATCCGCACCATACCCGGCTGGGGCCACGACCTGCCGCTGGACCTGGTGGACGAGCTAGCCAGCGAGATCGCCACGCATGCCATGGCCACCGAGGCGAAATAGGTCTTGCAAACTCCCTCTTGGTGTATCATTCGCATAATACACCAAGAGGGAGAGAAACAGTGCCGTATCGTTTTTCCGCCGCCGTGCTGCTTGCAACAGCCGCGCTGGTTCCCAATGCCGCGATGGCCGTGCCCGACGGGTTCGCGCAGGATGTCGATGCCCTGATCGCCGCGACCGTCGATCAGTCCGGCCCCGGCGTCTCGGTGGTTGTCACCGAAGATGGGCAGGTCGTCTATCAAGGCGCGCGCGGCATGGCCCGGATCGCGGAAGGCCGCCCGGTCGCACCGGATACCCTGTTCCGCCTGGGCTCCATCACCAAGCAGTTTGCCGCAGCTGTTGTCATGCAACTGGCCGAAGAAGGCCGCTTGTCGCTGGACGATCCGCTGTCGAAATTCGTGCCCGACTACCCGGCCAGCGGCGCGTCGGTCACCGTTCGGCAATTGCTCAATCACACATCGGGGATTCCATCCTACACCAGCATGCCGGGCTGGATGAACGACGCCAATCTCACCCGCACATGGACGACGCAGGACATGATCGGCCAGTTCAGGGACCGGCCCAGCGATTTCGCTCCGGGCGAACGCTATCTGTACAACAACAGCGGCTACATCCTGGTGGGTGCGGTGATCGAGGCAGTCACCGGCAAATCGTGGGACGAGGCGGTGGCGGAACGGATTGCGGCCCCGCTCGGTCTGTCCACGATCGCCAGCTTTGCCGATGAAGCCACCCTGCCGGATATGGCGACAGGCTATACGCGCAGCGGCGACGGCAAGGCTGAGATTGCCGGGCCGATCGACGCCACTGTCCCAGCGGCAGCCGGGGCGCTGCGCGGCAATGTCCTCGACCTCGCCCGCTGGGCAGAGGCGTTGCATGGCGGCAAGGTGGTGGGAGGCGAGTATTATCGCCAGATGATCGCCCCGACGGTGCTTAACGACGGCACAGAGGCCAAATACGGACTCGGCCTGGGTGTCGAGCCGGTTCGCGGCCGGCCTGCGATCGGCCACGGCGGCGGCATAAATGGCTTCAACACCGCGAGCGTCTACCTTCCCGGCGACGGCATCTTCGTGGCCGTGTTCAACAACACGGATTCGCCGGAAATTTCCAGCGACACGCTGATGGCGCGGATTGCGGCCATGGCCATCGGCGATCCGTTCGAGGAATTCAAAGCGGTTGCGCTGGATCTGGCGGCAGTAGCGCCGCTGCTGGGCGAATATCGCATCGACGAAGCACAGGCCCGCAAATTCTACGAGCGCGATGGCAAGCTCTACACCTTGCGCACCGGCGGCCGGGAATCAGAAGTGTTTCCCGCAGGCGGTGACCGGTTCTTCTACGCCCCTTACAATCCGACCTGGTTTGCCATCACCCGCGCCGATGACGGAACGCTGCGGATGGAAATGCACCATAACGGGGCCAACGAACCGGAAATCGCCCAATGGGCCGGAAAGGTCGAAGCCCTACCTGCCGTAGCCATCGCGCCGGACGTGCTGCACAGCTATGCAGGAACCTATACCGGGCCAATCGGGACGTTGATCCTGTCCCTGGACAACTCTGGTACGCTCATCGCCCGGCTTGGTGGGCAGCCTGCCCTGCCGCTGGTGGCGCAGGGCCCGGCGCGGTTCGCGGTCACCGGGGTCGATGCCTTCGTCGAAATCGTGCTGGAGGGCGGCAAGGTGACCGGCGCGGTGATCGGCCAGGGCGGGCAGACGATCCCGTTTGCCCGCACAGCGGACGCTGGCGAACAGCCTTCTGATTGACCCGCCTACCCGCCGGAGAGGCGGCTACCCGCGAACATCTGACCTGCCGCGCCGCGAGAGCTGGTGCGGCAGGTCCGCCACCTTGAGCGGCGCACAAAAATTACCCGGCCCGATTCGATTGATTCAAAGCCCCGCAATACCCACTTTGCCCATATAAATTTTTGCCGGTTTTCATTTTGGGGCTTGCGCGGCGCGCCAGTCCAGCAAATCCGCCGCGTCGCTGCGTTGCACACAGCTAACACACCCTGCGCAGCGCCGCCCGCAACATGGTTAAACGTGCTTTACCCTCTTGCGCCAGAGTCCCGCCTGATTCAGTATCTAGTGGTTCGGATCGCGGGTACACCCACAAGATCGTGTTTTCCAAGGCGTACGATGCAAATCGTGTGGGGCGGGTGATTCGGTCGGAAAGGCAAGGCCGGGCGATCGGGCTGTGGACAGGCGGGGGAGAACTAATCCGCCGCCCGGACACCAAAAGATGCTAGGCGGAACGCATCCGCCGAGTCGAACACATGCGGAACACCAGGCGCCGGACCGGCGTCGTTCCCACAGGGCAAACAGGCGGGGCTAGGCAGCAATGGAATTCAGGACCGGAGACGAATCAGCGATGGGTCTCGACCAGACACAGACGACGGGGATCGAGCCCGGTGAGACAACCGGCAGGCAGAAGGCCGCAGTGAGCATGGACACGCACGATATGGGCAGCGCAGAGCTGGTCGCAGGCAAGGCCGCCGAGGCGCTCGCCGTAGCCATGGCCCAGGCCGCCACCGCCGATGCTGCCGCCAGTGACCGGGCGGGCGATTCGAAGAAGGTCATGGACCGCCGGTTCACCATCGTGGTTGACCATGCGCGCGACGCCAACCTCACCGAATTCGGCAAGGATACGCTGACCGACCGCTACCTGCTCCCCGGCGAAAGCTACCAGGACCTGTTCGCCCGCGTGGCCGATGCCTATGCCGACGACCAGGAGCACGCCCAGCGGCTCTATGACTACATCTCCAACCTGTGGTTCATGCCCGCCACCCCGGTGCTGTCGAACGGCGGCACCAATCGCGGCCTGCCGATTTCGTGCTATCTCAACTCGGTCGAGGACAGCCTCGAAGGCATCGTCGGCACCTGGAACGAGAACGTCTGGCTGGCCAGCCGCGGCGGCGGGATCGGCACTTACTGGGGCAATGTGCGCGGGATTGGCGAGCCGGTCGGCCTCAACGGCAAGACCAGCGGGATCATCCCGTTCGTGCGGGTGATGGATTCGCTCACGCTCGCCATCAGCCAGGGCTCGCTGCGGCGCGGCTCGGCTGCGGTCTATCTCGACATCAGCCACCCGGAAATCGAGGAGTTCCTCGAAGTCCGCAAGCCCAGCGGGGACTTCAACCGCAAGGCGCTGAACCTGCACCACGGCGTGCTGGTGACCGACGACTTCATGGAAGCCGTCCGCAACGGCGAGGAGTTCGAGCTCAAGAGCCCGCGGGACGGCAGCGTGCGCGGCAAGGTCGATGCGCGCAGCCTGTTCCAGAAGCTGGTCGAAACCCGCCTGGCCACCGGTGAGCCCTACATCGTGTTCAACGACACGGTGAACCGGATGATGCCCAAGCACCACCGCGACCTGGGCCTCAAGGTCTCGACCTCCAACCTGTGCTCGGAAATCACCCTGCCCACCGGCCGCGACCACCTGGGCAACGACCGCACGGCGGTGTGCTGCCTCAGCTCGCTCAACCTCGAAAAGTGGGACGAGTGGGAAGGCAACAAGCTGTTCATCGAGGACGTCATGCGCTGCCTCGACAACGTGCTGCAGGACTATATCGACCGTGCCCCGCCGGAAATGGCCCGGGCCAAGTATTCCGCCAGCCGCGAGCGTTCGGTGGGCCTGGGCGTGATGGGCTTCCACTCGTTCCTCCAGGCCAAGGGCATCGGCTTTGAAAGCCCGATGGCCAAGGTGTGGAACCTCAAGATGTTCAAGCACATCGCGGCCCGGGCCGACGAGGCGAGCATGATGCTGGCGAACGAGCGTGGCCCCTGCCCCGATGCCGAAGACATGGGCGTGATGCAGCGTTTCAGCTGCAAGATGGCGATCGCGCCGACCGCCTCGATCAGCATCATCTGCGGCGGCACCAGCGCCTGCATCGAGCCGATCCCGGCCAACATCTACACCCACAAGACGCTGTCGGGCAGCTTCGTGGTCAAGAACCCGTATCTGGAAAAGCTGCTGCGCGAGAAGTCGAAGGATTCGACCAACGTGTGGAACTCGATCCTGGAGAAGGGCGGCTCGGTCCAGCACCTCGATTTCCTCACGCCGGAGGAAAAGGCCGTGTTCAAGACCAGCTTCGAGCTTGACCAGCGCTGGCTGCTCGAATTCGCGGCCGACCGCACGCCCTATATCGACCAGGCGCAGAGCCTGAACCTGTTCATCCCGGCCGATGTCGACAAGTGGGACCTGGCCATGCTCCACTTCCAGGCATGGGAGAAGGGCATCAAGAGCCTCTACTACCTGCGCTCCAAGAGCGTGCAGCGCGCCGGGTTCGCCGGC
>NCJP01000007.1 GCA_002278985.1 Erythrobacter sp. 34-65-8 | reverse complement strand
TGTTTTGGCTGGGCGGCCCTCCTGCCAGGCTCAAGTCCGGTTTTTCCCCGCGGCACCACCATCGAGGCACTCGGTAGTGACCGGCAGGGCTGCGCATTTCGCGCGGTGCGCTTTCGCAGCCCCGTTCCCGCCGAAGATCTGGCCGCGTTCTATTTCGGCAAGGCAAGCCAGGGTGGCTATGCGGTCACCTATCGCCGGGGTGACGATGTCTGGCAGATCGAAGGGCGCAAGGGCGGCGCCAGATTGCTGGTCCGGGGGCGCCCATCCTTTCTGGGCCACCAGGAAATCGACCTCGTGACGGGGGGTGCAGACCCGCCGGCAGCCTGACCTCAGCCTTCGCTGAAGCCCACGCCCACACTGGCACGCGGCTGCTCCATTTCGGTGCTGGCCACGGGATAGGCGCAATAGTCTGCTGCGTAATAGGCCGAGGGGCGGTGATTGCCCGATAGACCCAGGCCGCCGAACGGGGCCTTGGACGATGCGCCGTTGGTGGGCCGGTTCCAGTTGATCACCCCGGCACGGACATTGGCCCAGAACCGGCTGTAATCCTGCGCGGTTCCGCCAATCAGTGAAGCCGAAAGGCCGAACCGTGTCCGGTTGGCTTCGGCAATGCCTTCATCAAGATCGGCCACCCGGATCACCTGGAGCAGGGGCCCGAACAGTTCGACATCAGGCCGGTCCTTGATCGCGGTCGTGTCGATAATGCCCGGGGTGAGGAACGGCCGGTCGTTGTCGGGCCGGGTCATGTGGCGGATCGCCTTGCCCCCGTGAGACAGGAAATAAAGGAAGCTCTCGACCAGTTGCTCGGCCGCGTCGTTGTCGATCACCGGGCCCATGAACGGGGCCGGCTCGGCAAAGGGTTCGCCCACGATGATGCGGGACGTCAGCGCTTTGACCTCCTGCATCAGCGGGTCGTACATGCTGTCCTTGACGATCAGCCGCCGCGCCGCGCTGCATCGCTGCCCTGCGCTGGTGAAAGCCGACTGGACGATCAGCACGGCAGCATCGGAAATCTTCGGCGTGTCCATCACCACGATCGGGTTGTTGCCGCCCATTTCCAGCGCCACGATCTTGCCGGGATTGGTGGCGAGCCGCTTGTTGATGGCAATCCCGACGCGGGCCGATCCGGTGAAGAGGACGCCGTCCACACCGGGGTGCGCGACCAGCTCCTGCCCTTCCTGCGGGCCGCCGATGAACAGCTGGGCCACGGCGGCAGAGATCCCGGCGCGGTTGAAGCAAGCCATCAGCCGCTCTGCCGTGGCGGGGGTCTTTTCGCTCGGCTTGAAGATCACGGCATTGCCCGCAATCAGCGCAGGCACGATATGTCCGTTGGGCAGGTGGGCCGGGAAATTATACGGCCCCAGCACGACCATGACGCCATGCGGCTTGTGCCGGACAGCGGACGATCCCTGCAGGGCGCTGTCGAGTTTCTTCTGGCCCGTCCGCTCGGCGTAGGCGTTGACCGAAATGTCCACTTTCGCGACCACCGATTCCACTTCGGTGCGGGCTTCCCACATCGGCTTGCCGGTTTCCCGGGCAATTGTTTCGGCCAGACGGTCGGCATCCTTGCGCACTTCGTTGGCAAAGCGGCGGACCAGTTCGATCCGGGTGGCCAGCGGCTGGGCTGCCCAGGCGGGCCAGGCGCGGCGGGCGCGGTCAACCGCTTCGGCAACATTGCCGATCTTGCCGCGCCAAAGTTCAACGCCAGTGGCTGGTTCGAAAGAGACGATATCGGATTGGGACACGATCGACGTCCTTCCTATCAGGCTGGTTGTGTGTTTCCCGCGAAGAGGCATGGTTGGCAAAGAGCTAACGAGCGGGCTTCTACCCGGAGTCGCATAAGGGTCAACAATCTTGGCCGCTTGTTTAATCCCGATTAGTCTTGATTAACGTTTGTAAGCACGGCAGATACCACGCTGCTTTTACGAGACGTAAGGCACTGGCGCCCCTGACGGGTGTCATTTCAGGGGCAAACAGGGGCGCGCCGTCTGGCACGGTGACAGTTCCATTCCCTGCATAAACGGGTCGCATCCGTTGGCCGCAGCGTGACACGCGCGCGGTTTCAGTTCTGCTCAGGCTTCGGCCGGTGGGAGTTTATGTGATGCGTAAGAATTCCGGATATCTCGGTGGTCTGGGCCTGGCGGGCTCGACCCTGGCGTTTGCCGTCGTGGCGATGACCACGATGACCGCTGCCCCGGTGGCGGCAGAAGAGTGCTTGCTCGACGATGGCGATCCCGCGTTTGAAGGCGTGGTTGACGACGCACTGCTCGTACCGCCGACCGATTCGACCGGCGGCGCAGTCTCGACCGGACCGGGAAGCACCGATTCGCTCGCATGCGGCCCCAATGCACAGGCAACGGGAGCAAACAGCACCGCGGTTGGGGCAAACACTTCGGCGACAGGTGACCAATCGACTGCGGTGGGCAGCCTTGCCTCCGCAGGTGGGCGCAATTCCGTCGCGATGGGCCGCGTCGCTACCGCATCCGGTAGCGAAGCGGTCGCCATGGGTTTCCGTTCCACGGCCAGCGGTGCGAACTCGGTCGCCTTGGGGCGTGAGAGCCAAGCCTCAGGCGCTGGTGCATTTGCAGCGGGCTCGTTCGCGCTTGCTTCGGGCCGCGCCTCGACCGCAACCGGCTTTGGGGCGGCGGCGCAGGGCGAAACCTCGACTGCTGTCGGGACGCTCGCGGTCGCATCGGGCGACGATGCTGTGGCGATTGGTGAATCGGCTATTTCTTCCGGCCTGAACTCCGTCTCGGTCGGTTCGGAAAGCTCGGCAACGCAGCCGGGCACGTCGGCCTTCGGCTGGCGCGCCAATGCGACCGGCGTCCGCTCGACGGCGTTGGGTCATCTGACAGTAGCGAGCGGCACCCGCTCGACTGCGGTGGGTGAAGCAGCGCAGGCAACCGGTTCCCAATCGATTGCGGTTGGCAACCTGGCATCATCGACCGCCGTCCTCAGCGTGGCGATTGGTGGTGACAACGATGGCAACTTGATTGGTGCCACGGCCAGCGGCCCCGGCGGTGTTGCCATCGGTGGTGATGCTGATGCGAGTGGTTTCATATCCACTGCGCTGGGGGTCAGCAGCACTGCGTCAGGGGATCAAGGCACTTCGCTCGGCGGTTTCTCGACCGCTTCGGGCGACTTCAGCACGGCGGTTGGCATCGGCGCCAGTGCGACTGGCTTTGCCAGCAACGCTTATGGTGGCGGCGCCAATGCTTCTAATGAATTCACCGTCGCAATCGGCAACCTTTCCCAAGCCACTGGCGCTGCTGCCAATGCCATTGGGAATGGCTCAAACGCATCGGGTAGCTTCTCCGTCGCTCTGGGCAACGTAGCCCAAGCCACCGGAAACAATTCGGCTGCGCTGGGCAATGGTTCCGTAGCCGCTTTCGACAACTCGACCGCCGTCGGCGTCGGGACCGTCACCGACCGCGTCGGCCAGGTCAAGCTGGGCAACACGGGCAGCTCGGTAACGGTTGGCGATATCGCCGCCAGCACCGCAGCGCAAACCGGGACCCTCTTCATGGCCACCACCGATGCCAGCGGTACGCTGGGCCAGGGCGTGGACGTGAGCACGCTGGCTTCGGTTGCCCAGGTCGATGCGCTCGACGGACGCCTCACGACGGCCGAGGGTGATATCGTTGTTCTCGACGGGCGGCTGACGACGGCCGAGGGTGACATTGTGGCACTCGACGGGCGCCTGACCACGGCGGAGGGCGACATTGTGGCGCTCGACGGACGGCTGACGACGGCCGAGGGTGACATTGTCGCTCTCGACGGACGTCTGACGACGGCTGAAGCAGGGATTGCCACCAACGCTTCGGCCATCGCCGCCAGCGCCACCGCAATTACGGCGCTCGACACGCGGGTCACGACCAACGAAGCCAACATCGCGACAAACACCACGAATATCGCGGCCAATGCTTCGGCGATCACGGCTCTCGACACGCGGGTCACGACCAACGAAACCAACATCGCGACAAACACGGCGAACATCGCGACGAACACCGCCAACATCGCCACCAACACCACGAATATCGCGGCCAATGCTTCGGCAATCACGGCGCTCGATACGCGGGTGACCACTAACACCAGCAACATTGCCACCAACACGGCCAATATTGCTGTGAACGCTGGTAACATCGCCACCAACACGGCCAGTATTGCCGTGAACGCTGGCAACATCGCCACCAACACCACCAACATTGCCGCGAACACGGCAGCAATCGGGGTGCTTGATACGCGGGTGACCACCAATACGACCAACATTGCTGCCAACTCGACGGCAATCAACGGTCTCAACACCCGGGTGACGGCGAACACCACCAACATCGCAGCGCTGCAGACCCTGACTCAGACCCATACCGGACAGATCAACCAGCTGTTCGGTGAAACCGCTGCCAACCGCGCAGCGATTGACCGGTCGAACGAAGGTGTGGCCATGGCGCTCGCGATGGAATCGCCGATGCTTCCCGCAGGCACCACGTTCGCTCTCTCGGGCGGCGTCGGTTACTTCGAAAGCCAGGGTGCCGGCACGCTCGCCATCTCGGCCCGGGTCAGCGAAAACGCTGCCTTCTCGGCCGGCGTCGGTATCGGCTTCGACAGCGGCGAAGTCGGTGCACGTGGCGGCTTCCAAGTCGCCTGGTAAGCCGTTACAGCTGCGGTCATGAAATTGATCGCCCGAAACAGGAAGATGCCGGGGCTTCGCGCTCCGGCATTTTTCTTTGCCGCCCTGGCCTGTGCCGCCACCGCTCCTGCTTTTGCGCAGGTCCAGCAAGTGCAGGGGCAGCCGACCGTCCAGCCGCCGGCTTCCATGCGCCCGACGCCCAGCCAGCTCGAACTGTCGAAGCTCATCTGGTCCACTTTTGCCGCAGTCGACCATGCCAACCGTTCGGGCAATTATTCGGTGCTGCGCGACATATCCTCGCAAGGCTTCCAGATTGCCAACACCGCGTCGCGCCTGTCCGAGATTTTTGCCGGGCTGCGCAATTCGCAGATCGATCTGTCGAACGCCTTCCTCGTGCCGCCCACATACCTTGAGGCGCCCCGGCTGGTGCGCGAGGATCTGTTCCAGGTGAAAGGCCTGTTCCAGCTCCGCCCGATTTCGCTGGCTTTCGACTTCACTTACCAGTGGGAACAGGGGCGCTGGAAACTCTACGCGATCAACATCACCCCTGCCGAAATGGTCCAGCAGGCACCGGCCGCACGCTAGGCCGTTCCGGCTTCAGCCATGGCCTGCCGGTGCGGGAACCGGCCCCAGCGCTTCCCCCATGCGCCGGATCTGCGTGACCTTATCATGGAGCGGACGCCAGTCGTCACGCTCGTCAATGGCGGACCAGAGCGCCTCGACCTCATCGATCAGCAGGGAAACCGGTGCTTCCTCGCGCCACCAGGCAAGCGCATAGCGTGAGTCCTGATAGCCAGCGAGGGCGTCCTTGACCGGTCCATCCACAAGCTGGCGGGCGCGGATGCGGTGGAAGAAGGCGTCAGGTTGTTCTCCGCTGTCCCGCATGGTTGCCTCGCAGGCCGCCACCAGGGCCATGTCGGCCTCGCCGCCCTTGGGCTCCACGCCCAGACGCCAGCACCAGCGCCGGGCGACCGCTGCCATGTAGAGCGGCCCGAACCGCTCCAGCGCGGCGATCAGCGGCGGGGCGTCTGCCAGCAGGCGCAGTGCCACCGCCAACTGCCCGCAGTTCCAGTGGACCGCCTCCGGCTGACGGCCGAAGGCATAGAGCCCGCCATGGTCGAAATAGGCGGCGGTAAACCCCTGGTCCCATGTGGGCAGCCAACGCCAAGGGCCATAGTCGAAACTCTCGCCCGAAATGTTCATGTTGTCAGTGTTGAGCACGCCGTGGACGAACCCTGCCACCATCCATGCAGCAGCCAGATCGGCCACCCGTTCCACCACCTGATGGAGCAGGATTACCGCTGGCTGCTCACGCCCGGGCGCGTCTTGCGGCGGAAGCGGGCCGGGGAACTGTGCCACGCAGTAATCCACCAGCTGCGCCATCTCGTCGGCCTGCTCCAGCGCCAGCAGCCGCTGGAAGGTGCCGAAGCGGATGTGTCCGTGGCTGAGCCTGGTCAGCACGGCAGAGCGGGTGGGGGAGGGCTCGTCGCCGCGCCACAGCTTCTCGCCGGTTTCGATCACGGAAAAGGTCTTCGATGTGTTGACGCCCAGCGCCTCCAGCATTTCGGTGGCGAGGATTTCGCGGACCGCGCCTTTGAGCGTCAGCCGCCCGTCGCCGCTGCGCGACCATGGCGTCTGGCCCGATCCCTTGGTGCCGAGGTCGAGCAATCGCCCTTCGCCGTCCCTCAGCTGGGCAAACAGGAACCCGCGCCCGTCCCCGATTTCGGGGTTGTAGACCCGGAACTGGTGGCCGTGATAGCGCAGGGCGAGCGGCTGGGGCAGGTTCCCGGGCAGCGGCTCGAACCGGCCGAAGTGGCGTTCCCACTCCGCATCGGTCAGACGGTCAAGCCCCACGGCCCTGTCCCACCTGTGGTTGCGGAAACGGATCGTCGTGCCGGGAAAGTCAGCCGCAGCCACCGGGTCGCCCAGCCAGGGGGCCAGGGGCAGGATTGCGGGATCGGGGCGATACGGCGCGGCTTGCGGTTCTGGTCGCATCGCGCGATAGTGGGCGCGGGCGTCCGTGCTGGCAAGGCAGGGCGCCGCATTGTTTTTCCAGAGCAGCATTTCCGGGGGTTGGCAGAGCGCAGATGGACACCAGTTACCAGGACCGCTTCTGGACCAGCCCTGACGGCTTGAAACTGCATTTTCGCGATTACCCGGGCCGGGACGATCGCCTGCCGGTTCTTTGCCTGCACGGGCTGACCCGCAACGCGCGCGATTTCGAGCAGCTGGCAGCGCATCTGGCGGGGGAACGCCGGATCCTCGCCCTCGACATGCGCGGGCGCGGTGACAGCGAATATGCGCGCGACAGCGCCACCTACAATCCGGTCACCTATGTCGGCGATGTCATCGCGCTGCTGGAGCAGGAGGGGATCGCGCAGTTCATTGCGGTTGGCACTTCGCTCGGCGGGCTGATGACCATGCTGATGGCCTCGATTGCGCCGCAGCGCCTTGCCGGGGCCGTGCTCAATGACATCGGGCCGGAGGTTGATCCGTCCGGTATTGACCGGATTCGCGAATACCTGGGGCAGGCACGCAGTTTCCCGACCTGGATGCACGCGGCCCGCGCCTTGCAGGAAGTTCACGGGGCATCGCACCCCGGCTTTGCCATCGAGGACTGGCTGGCGATGGCCAAGCGGTGCATGGTGGTGCAGCAGAACGGCCGGATCGGGTTCGATTACGACATGGCGATTGCCGAGCCGTTCCGCGATGCCGAAGGGGCTGTGCCGCCTGACCTGTGGCCTGCGTTCGAGGCGCTTGCGGCTGCACCGCTGCTGATTGTTCGCGGGGGCGCATCCGACCTGCTGAAGCCTGAAACGCTGGCGGAAATGCTGCGCCGCCATCCCGATGCCGAAGCGGTCACCATTGCCGATGTGGGCCATGCCCCCACGCTCGACGAGCCGGAAGCCGTGGCCGCTATCGACCGGCTGCTTGCCCGCCTTCCATGAGCAGAAAGCCCGGCGCTTTCCCGCGCATCCTGCATCTCCATTCGACCTTCTCGGCGGGCGGAAAAGAGCTTCGCTGCGCCCGTCTGATCAACGCCTTCGGGCCGCGGGTGGAGCATAGCATCGGATCGGCAGAGCCCGAGCGGATGGAAGCGGCAAAGCACATTTCCGCTTCAATTCCCGTCCGTTACCCGGCAGATTTGCCGACGCTTGTCGGGCGGCCCACACCGGGCCGGCTGCAGCGGCTGGCCAGGGCGATGGCCGGATACGACCTGATCCTCACCTACAACTGGGGGGCGATGGATGCGGTCATGGCGCATACCCTGTTCGGCGAAGCACTGGGCCTGCCGCGGCTGATCCACCATGAGGACGGGTTCAACGCCGACGAGCGGGACAAGCTCAAATGGGGGCGCAACTGGTATCGCCGCATCGCCCTGGGCCGGGCCAGCGGGCTGGTCGTGCCCTCCGAAACGCTGGAGCGGATTGCGCTGGAAGTGTGGGACCAGCCGATCGGGCGGGTCAGGCATATCCCCAACGGGGTCGATACCGCCCGCTTCGGCAAGCGGTGCCGCGCCGATGCCCTGCGCGGCGTGGTGAAGCGCCCGGACGAGCTGTGGGTGGGGACACTCGCGGGCCTGCGCCCGGTCAAGAACCTGACGCGGCTGGTCCGCGCCTTTGCCGGGTTGCCCGCGCAGTGGCAGCTGGTGATCGTTGGCGAGGGGCCGGAGCGGGAGGCAATCCGCGCCCAGGCCTTGCAACTCGGTATCGAGCACCGCGTTCACCTGCCCGGCTTCGCCTCCGATCCGGCCCGCTTCGCCGGTCTGTTCGACATTTTCGCCTTGTCGTCCGACAGTGAACAGGCCCCCATTTCGCTGATCGAGGCGATGGCTGCAGGCTGCGCTGTCGCCTCCACCGATGTGGGCGACGTGGCGGCGATGGTGGCTGAGCCGAACCGCCCTTTCATTGCCGCAAACGAAGCCGGGCTTGGCGCCGCCCTGTCTGCCCTTGCCACGGATGCGAACCTGCGGTCGAGCCTTGGCGAGGCCAACCGGGCCAGGGCGCGTGAAGCCTTTGATGAAAAGGCCATGATCGCCGCCTACCGCCGGCTCTATTCGTCTGCCCTGGGGGGCGACGGCCTGCCCAAACCCTGAACCGGCCTTCACCCTCTGTTCACGCGGCGGGGGACAGGCACTGGCCGATGCAGGATTGTAAGTTGAATTGGCTCGCCCATCCGCTTAACACCGCGCCCGGACAGACAGCATAGCGAAAGAGCCTCTGTGGCCCTCACACCGACCAGCAACAAGACCGCCGAAGAGAAGAAAGCCGCGCAGGACGAAGTCCTGATGCGCGAGATCGACGATGCCGTGCGGGAGGACCAGTTTGCGGAATTTGCCGCACGCTATGGCAAGCCCATCCTTGGCGTGGTGGCGGCGGGGCTGCTGGCCTTTGCCGGCTACCTGTGGTGGGACGGGCAGCAGGAGGCTGCGCTCGAAGCCGATTCCGAAACTCTCGTCAGCGCGCTGGACCAGATCGAATCCGGCAACCTCGATTCCGGCGCAGCCACCTTGGAAACGCTGATTGCCGAAGGGAACGACGGCGCTGCGGCCATGGCCAAGCTGCTCAAGGCCGGTGTGATCATGGAGCAGGGCAAGCCGGCCGACGCAGCCCGCCTCTATGCTGAAGTGGCTGCATCGGGCGATAGCCCGCCCGCGCTGCGTGACCTCGCCACCGTTCGCGAGATCGCCGCGACCTTTGACACGCGCAAGCCGGACGAAGTGATTGCCCGGCTCAAGCCGCTGGCGGTGCCCGGCAACGCCTATTTCGGCAGCGCCGGGGAAATAGTCGCCATGGCCTATCTGGAACAGGGCAAGCGCCGCGAGGCCGGAACCCTGTTCGCCGAAATCGCCAGGAGCGAGGACGTGCCGGAAGGGCTCAGGTCGCGTTCACGCCAGATGGCCGGCCTTTTGGGGGTCGATGCGATCGAAGACGTCAACGAAGTGCTCGAAGCGACGCGGGTCGATGACGGTAGCGCCGCACCGGCACCATCGGGCGAATAAGATGCAGGAAACGAAGTCCATGATGCGTAAACCAGTCGGTACCCGTTCACTGCGCCTTGCAGCCGTGGCCCTGCTTGCAACAAGCCTCGGCGCTTGCAGCGGCGGGCTGTTCGGCGGGGGCGACGACAAGACCACGCCGACCATCGGGACCCGTGTGCCCATCCTTTCGAAGATCGAGAGCGGTGCGGTGGTCGATCCTGCCCTGGCAGAAATTGCCGTTGTCCTGCCCCCGGCTCAGAGCAATCCGGCATGGCCGCAGGCTGGCGGCACGGCAAGCAAGTCTTACGGGCACCTAGCCCTGGGCGGCAGCGTGTCACGCGCCTGGACTGCGCAGATTGCCGGATCCAACAATCGCCGCCGGCTGGCCGCATCGCCCGTGGTGGGCGACGGGATGCTGTTCTCGGTCGATACCTCCGGCACGGTTCACGCCTTTGACGCGCAGACCGGGGCACGGCGCTGGTCCTACCAGATGGAACTGGCCGGCAACCTGCAGAACGCCGCTTTCGGGGGCGGGGCCAGCTTTGACAGCGGACGGGTCTATGCCACCAACGGCGTGGGCGAAGTCGTGGCGCTCGATGCGGCAACCGGCACCCAGGTGTGGAAAGTCAAGCCGGCTGGCCCGCTGCGCGGATCGCCCACGGTCGCCTTCAACACTGTGTTCGTGATGACGCAGGACAACCAGATCCACGCGATGACCGCCGCCACGGGTGAGCCGGTTTGGAGCGAAACCGGATCGATCTCGCAGGCCGGTGTGTTCGGCGTTGCCGCCCCGGCCGCCGGGCAGGGCACGATCGTGGCAGGCTACAGCTCGGGCGAGCTGGTTGCCTACCGGTACGAGAACGGCCGCACCTTGTGGTCGGACGCGCTGGCACTGACCTCGATCTCGATCTCGACCCAGGTTGGCTCGCTGACCGATATCGACGCCGATCCGATCATCGACCAGGGCCGCGTCTATGCGTTGGGCCAGGGCGGCCGCATGGCAGCCTACGAACTGGTCACCGGGCAGCGCCTGTGGGAGCTCAACGTCGCCGGGATCTCGACCCCGGCCATCGCCGGTGAGTGGATTTTCGCTCTCACAGACGATTCCCGCCTGCTCGCCATTGCCCGCTCCACCGGCAAGATCCGCTGGATCACGCAGCTCGCCCGCTTCCGGGATGAAGAGGACAAGGAAGGCCCGATCTTCTGGACCGGTCCTGTGCTGGCCGGGGGCAACCTGTGGGTCGCCAGCAGCCGGGGCGAGCTCTACCAGGTCAGCACTGGCGAAGGTTCAGCCAGCCTCCATTCCGATCTGGGGGCTTCGGTCAGCCTGGCGCCCGTGGTCGCGAACAACACGCTCTACGTGCTGGACGACGACGGCCGGATCCACGCTTTCCGCTGAGCGGGCAGGCGCGTTACGCCGGCTTTAACCCTTTTATCCTAGTTCCCTCGCGTGATGAGCGCGAGCCAAGCCCCTGCTGGCAGCCCGGCCAAGGCTGAAGGCCTGCCGCGAAGCGACGTGTCCGCAGGCGTGGGCCTGGCGGGCCTGCTGGGGCTGTTCGTGTGGATCCTGTTTTGCCGCAACTATCCGGCCTTTGCTGACTGGCTGGCGCTGCCCGGCCCGCGCGAGCGGCTGACCGGGCCGCACGCTGCGCTCACCGCGATGCTGTTCTCCAGCGTGCCGATGGTGCTGTGGTCAGTGCTGGTCGACAAGGTCCACCGCAATCCTTCGACCGGGATCAACTGGGACAACAAGCGCCCTCTGGCCGATGTCCTGCCCGCATCGCTGGTCAAGCTGGCCGGGCTGTGGGCGACCTGGCTGATCCTTGCCGGGCTCTATTGCCTGGGCCGGTGGTACTGGGACGGGCAGTACCTGTTCGCGATGAAGGTGCTGGGCGTGGCAGCGATCCCGCTGTTCGTGCTCTCGGTGCCTTATGTCCTGTGGCTTGACCGGGTGATGAAGGAGCCGCGTGATCACGCCTGGCATTTCGGTGCCATGCTGATCGGACGCGAACCCTATGATCCGGACGAGGTGAAGAAGCATTGGCGCGCGTGGATCATCAAGGGCTTTTTCGGCGCATTCATGATTTCGATACTCCCCGGCGGGTTTGCCGCGGTGGTTGCGGCCGACCTCACCGACATCACCAATCAGCCGGTGCGTTTTGCCCTTATCCTGATCGAGCTGCTGTTCGTGATCGACGTGCAGATCGGCACAGTCGGCTATCTGCTGACCCTGCGCCCGCTCGATGCCCATATCCGCAGCGGCAATCCGTTTCTGGCGGGCTGGCTGGCGGCGCTGATCTGCTATCCGCCGCTGGTCTACGCCTTCATGGGCCCCACCGGAATGATCGCCTACGAGGTCAACACCCCGGGCTGGGCGCACTGGTTTGGCAATCATGCGGTGCTGCTGTGGTTCTGGGGCGCATGGCTGGTGTTCCTCACCGGCGTCTATGCCTGGGCCACGGTCGTGTTCGGAATCCGCTTTTCCAACCTGACCTATCGCGGGGTTATAACCCACGGCCCCTATCGGTTCACCCGCCACCCGGCCTACCTGTCCAAGAACCTGTTCTGGTGGAGCGCGACCTTGCCATTCCTCGTCACCAGTGGCTCACCGGTGGACGTGATCCGCAACACGGTGTTCCTCGCCGCCGTCAGCGGGATCTACTACTGGCGCGCGCGGACGGAGGAGGCGCATCTCCTGATGGAAGACGCCAAGTACCGCCAATACCATGCGTGGATGGGCGAGCACGGGGTCATTACCGCACCGCTCGGCCGCTTCGCGCGCCGCCTGCGCCCGCGCGGGCCGGTGCTGCAACCGCACCCGGCGGAATGATCAGAACAGCGAGGCGCCTTCGCCCGTCTCGTACTTGAGCGCTTCGGTCACCTGCATCCCGGTTCCGGCAATCGCAGCCTGGAAGGCAGCCATGTGCGGAGTGGAGAAATGGAACTTCAGCGCGTCTTCATCGCGCCATTTCTCGACAATGTGCATGGTGCCGGGATCGAGCACATCGGAGGTGAAACTGTAGGCAAGGCAGCCTTCCTCGGCCTGCGATGCGGCCACCATCGTGGCTATGGCTCCGCGCACGGCGTCGAGTGCGCCAGCGGGAATGGTGGCCTTGGCCAGCACGATCAGCATCCGGTATCTCCCTGTCAGAAGCTCAGCTTGTAGACCTGGCTCATGTCGCCCGCCCATTCGCCATTGTAGCAGTCAAGCAGACGCTGGGCCGGAACCTTGCCGCTGGCGACAATTTCGTCGAGCGTTTCGAGGAAACCGGTCTCGTTGTCGCCGCTGGTGTTGAGCCGGGCCCGGGCGGCCAGGCCTGCGCGCGCGATTGCCAGGGCTTCCTTGCCGATGTCCTGCAGCCTGCCGCCGCCGGGAACCGGGGCATCGAGCGCCAGCTTCGGCACGGCGCTGCGCAGCGCTTCGCGTTCGTCCATGGTCCAGTCCTTGACCAGGTCCCACGCCGCATCGAGCGCACCCTGATCGTAGAGCAGGCCGACCCAGAAGGCGGGAAGGGCGCAGATCCGGTTCCACGGCCCGCCATCGGCCCCGCGCATTTCAAGGAAGCTCTTCAGACGCACTTCGGGGAAGGCGGTGGAGAGATGATCCCACCAGTCGCTTTGCCGCGGCTTTTCGCCCGGCAGGACCGAGAGCTTGCCGTCAAGAAAATCGCGAAAGCTGAGGCCGGCAGCGTCGATGTATTTGCCGTCGCGGAAGACGAAGTACATCGGCACGTCGAGCATGTAATCGACCCAGCGTTCGTATCCGAACCCGTCCTCGAACACGAACGGCAGCATGCCAGTGCGGTGCGGGTCGGTGTCGCTCCAGATGTGGCTGCGGTAGGACAGGTATCCGTTGGGCTTGCCCTCGGTGAAGGGCGAATTGGCAAACAGCGCGGTCGCCAGCGGCTGAAGCGCCAGCCCGACGCGGAACTTCTTCACCATGTCGGCCTCGCTCGAATAGTCGAGGTTGACCTGGATGGTGCAGGTCCGCAGCATCATGTCGAGGCCCATGCTGCCCACCCGCGGCATGTGGCGCAGCATGATGTCGTAGCGGCCCTTCGGCATGATCGGCAGCTCGGCGCGGGTCTTGTCCGGCCACATGCCGAGGCCGAGGAAGCCGACCCCGCAGGCGTCGCCCACTTCCTTGACCTGTTTCAGGTGACGCCCGGTCTCGTTGCAGGTTTCGTGCAGGTTTTCCAGCGGCGCGCCCGACAGTTCGAGCTGGCCAGCCGGTTCCAGGCTGACTGCGCCATCCGCACCCTTGAGGGCGATAACCTTTCCGCCTTCCTCCACCGGTTCCCAGCCGAACTTCTGCATGTTCAGCAGCATATCGCGGATACCGCAGGGCTCGTCGTAACTCGGGGCGCGGAAATCATCCCGCTTGTAGACCAGCTTCTCGTGCTCGGTGCCGATCCTCCACGCGCTTTTCGGCTTCTCGCCGAGCTGCATCGGGGCGACCAGCTGGTCGCGGGATTCGATGATCGGGTCATCCCCGGCGGAGGTTTCGCGCGTGCTCATAGGGCCCGCGTTAGGCAAGCGACGGCCGCCGCGCCAGCGGAATTATGAGAGTGCCGAAGTGCTTTCACCGCGCCAGTCCCCCGAGGTTCCCATCCAGAGTGCCAGCGCCGCAATCGCCGCTGTCTCACCGCGCAGTATTCGCGGACCAAGGGTGATCGGTTTCACCGCTTGATGGGCGCGCAGAAGTTCGCGCTCCCGGTCATCGAACCCGCCTTCCGGGCCGACCAGGATCGCGGCGGGCGTGCCGTGGGCGGCAAAGGCTTGCGCGGCGGGTTCGCCGCCCAGTTCGTCGGCAAAGAACAGGGCGCGTCCGGCCGCCCAGCCTCGCAGCAGGGCGTCGAGCGAAACCGGCGCGGCGAGGTCAGGCAGGGCGGTGCGGGCGCATTGCTCGGCAGCTTCGGTCACCACGGTCCGTGCCCGTTCGGGGTTGAGCTTGTCGGCCACGCAGCGGCGGGTCAGCACCGGCTGGATTCGCGCTACGCCCAGCTCGGTCGCCTTTTCCAGCACGAGGTCGAACCGGTCCTTCTTGAGCAGGGCCGGGCACAGCCACACATCCGGCACCGGTTCGCGTGGGCGCAGGTGCCGGGCTGCCTCCACCACCACGGCGCGCTTGCCCGCGTCGATCACCGTGCAGGCCCATTCCCCGGTCATGTCGTCGCACAGGATCACCGCGTCGCCGGGGGCGACCCGCATAACCTTGCCGAGATAATGCGCCGGGTTCCCTTCCAGCGTGACCATACGCCCGAGCGCCAGTTCCTCGCCGACAAACAGGCGGGGGGCGCTTCGCGGCGGCCAGGCTGGGGTTGCGGGCATGGACCTGCCATAACCACATCGCCTGACCGGGCAAAAGCGGTGATTTCCTACAGCGACAAAATCTGCCAGCGTGCGAATGGTCCTGTTATCCGGCGCGTGCGGGACAGGGGGCGGGGGGTGTGTCCCGACTGTCAAGCACGGCAGAAGATGGTAAAGGCATGAAATTGCGTCGTAATATCCCCAAGCAAGCGCTTGACAGGGTGTCAACTTCGTCAAGTTCGGGCGAAGCACGCCCATGACCGGCCCGGGCGAAACCATCGTTCCGGATAGCGAACATCAGGGCCTTGTCGCGCGCCTGCCGCAGGGGCTGCGCGATCTGGCGCAGCTGGCACGGTTTGACCGGCCGATCGGCTGGTGGCTGCTGCTGTGGCCCTGTGTCTGGGGCGTGTGGCTGGCGGGCGCAGGCTGGCAGTGGCCGCTGCTCGGCTGGTTGCTGCTCGGCAGCATCGCCATGCGCGGGGCGGGGTGCGTCTATAACGACATTGTCGATGCCGACCTTGACCGGCAGGTCGCCCGCACTGCTGCGCGGCCCGTCGCCAGCGGCCGGGTGAGCCGCAAGAAGGCTTGGGCCTGGCTCGCGGCGCTGACGCTGGTCGGGCTGGTGGTCCTGCTGCAACTGCGCTGGGAGGCTCAGCTCGTCGCGCTCGCCAGCCTCGCGCTGGTTGCGGCCTATCCGTTCATGAAGCGGATCACCTGGTGGCCGCAGGCGTGGCTGGGGCTGGTGTTCAGCTGGGGCGCGCTGGTCGGCTGGATGCAGCTGCGCGGCGACAACTGGGACGTGCTGGCCGCGCTCTACCTCGGCACGGTGTTCTGGGTGATCGGGTACGACACGATCTACGCCCTGCAGGACCGGGAGGATGACGCACTGGTGGGCATCCGCTCCTCGGCGCTGCGATTGGGCGAGAAAGTGCGCGGCGGGACATTGCTGTTCTACGCGCTGGCTGTGGCGCTGTGGGGGCTGGCGTTCTGGCTCTACCGGGCGGACTGGATCGCGCTGCTGGCGCTGGTCCCCGCCGCCGCGCACCTCGGCTGGCAGGTCGCGACGCTGGACCCGGCAGACGGGGCCAACCCGCTCGACCGGTTCCGCTCCAACCGCTGGACCGGGGCGCTGGTCGCCGCGGCCTGTTTCGTGGTGGGCAACGCGTAATGTGCAACCTCTACCGCATGACGAAGACGCCGAGCGAAGTCGCCGCATGGTTCGATGCGGTCGAGGCGACCGGCGGGGCGAACTTCGGGGCGGAGGTCTATCCCGGCTATCCTGGGCTGGTGGTGGCGGAGGGCGAGGTCCGGCGGATGACCTGGGGCTTTCCCCTGGTGCTGAAGGGGAAGCAGGGCCAGCCGCTTAAGCCCAAGCCGGTCAACAATGCCCGCAGTGACAAGCTCGACAGCTTCTTCTGGCGCCACAGCTTTGCCGAACGCCGTTGCCTGATCCCGTTGACCGGCTGGGCCGAGGCGCAAGGCCGGCGCGGGAAGATGACCCGCACCTGGCTCAGCCTGCCCGATGAACCGCTGTTCGCCGCCGCTGGTGTATGGCGGCAGAGCGACGAATGGGGCGCGTGCTACGCGATGGTGATGACTGCCTCGGAAGGTTGCGCGGCGGC
>NCJP01000418.1 GCA_002278985.1 Erythrobacter sp. 34-65-8 | reverse complement strand
AGCTCACCCGCATCGGGCGTAGCTATGTCTATCGCCCGGTCGGCCCGCGCATCATCCGTCTGCGCGTGGTTCAGCATGTGCTGGAACAATTGGGCAGCGGAGCGCGTGGGTCGCAGATCGCGGCGTTGGTGGACCGGCTGGAACAGGGCGAGGCAGGCAATCTGGGCGGGGTGATGGCCCGGGTGATCGATGTTGCATGGCGGTTCGAGGCAGAACCACCGCGCAGTTCCGGCGGATCTGCTGCGCTATAAAGCCCGGGCGCTGGCGTCAGATAATCGAATCGCCCATGCCGATCCGCTTGCCGCGGGTAATGATGACCTTGTCGCCCTTTTTGGCGATGGCAAAGATCTTGGCGGCAAATTCCTCGGGTGTGCCCACGCAGCCATGGCTGGCATAGCCGTTTTCGACTTCGGAGCCGTGAATGGCCACCCCGTCTTCGGTCAGGAACATCGAATACGGCATCGGGGCGTTATTGTATTTCTCCGACACATTGTGCCGCATCTTGTAGCGGATCGGGAAAGTACCAAGCGGAGTGGGGTGCTTGTCCGTACCCAGCAGGACAGCGGCGGCGCCGATTTCATATCCGCCCCGGAATACCGAAATGACCCGTGCGTCGAGATCGACTGTCATTACCAGCGGACCATCGGGAACGCCCTCGTCGTCCCAGTGCCACTCGCCATATTTGATCGGGCCGTCGATTGGCAGGATGCGCTTGATCACGAAAGTTTCGTCAACCGGCGGAGCGGGCGTTTCGGCAACAGGCTGGACCACCTCTTCGGACACCATCCGGGGCTCGCCAGCCGGATCATCGCTTCGCCTTCGACGGCGCGGCCGTCGGTGCCGTGACAGTGCGCACAGGTCGCGGCCAGTGCGCGCGTGCGCAGCCGCTGCTCGTCGGGGGTGGCCGCCAGCGCGGCGCCGGCCGTGGCGGCCAGCAGCAGCGCCGCCGCGGCGCGCGCCGTGCGCGACTGGGTCGCTCGGGTGCTCGGGCGCCGATTCGGTAAGAAGCCGATGGTC
>NCJP01000417.1 GCA_002278985.1 Erythrobacter sp. 34-65-8 | reverse complement strand
GCCGGCGCTGCTGGCGCGCGATCCGGCCGCGCCGGACCTGCCGCCGCAGGAAGTGGCGCGGCTGAAGCTGGTCGATCCCACCGGCAGCGCGATCCTGAAGGACATTGACGGCTTCCTGCGCGTGCCCGGCGGCGGCGTGTTGCCGGATGACCCGACTGCCCGGATCGTCTCGGGCGCGCTCGAAGGGTCGAATGTCGATACCGCCACCACGCTGGTGCAGATGGTCGAGGCGCAGCGCGCGTTCGAACAGCGCGCCCGCATTCTCTCCACCGCCAGCGATCTGAGCCAGTCCGGCGCGCGCCTGATGTCGCTGCGCGGTTGAACCGTTTTTCCTGAAAGGAACCGACCATGCCCACTTCTGCCCTGCACGTCGCCCGCACCGGGCTTGAGGCCCAGGATGCGCGGATGCGCGTCATCGCCAACAACCTGGCCAACGTCGGGACCAGCGGCTTCAAGCGCGACCGGGCCGATTTCCAGACGCTGGCCTATCAGGATACCCGCGTCGCGGGGCAGCGTTCCACCGGCGAGACGGCTTATGCCATCGGGCTCAACCTCGGTAACGGGGTTTCGGTCCAGGGCACCACTCGGATCAATACGCAAGGCACGCTCAACACTACCGGCAATGCGCTCGACCTGGCGCTCGATGGCGACGGGCTGTTCCAGGTCGAGCTTCCGGGCGGCCAGCAGGGCTATACCCGCGCGGGCAACTTCACCCTGAGTGCGACCGGCCAGCTGGTCACCGCTCAGGGCTATCCCGTCCAGCCTGCGATCGAAGTGCCGCAAGGCGCGCAGTCGATCACCGTTTCTCCCGATGGCACGGTCACTGCCGTGTTGCAGGGCGAGCATTATTCTTACTTGGCTTTTGCCAAAGTAAAGTTATAAACAAGAAAAACTTCAAAAGCGTCGACACAACATGGGTCGGCCGCTTCCGCGAAGTGTTCGGTCGCACCAAATTTTCCTACGGCCATACGGGCCATCTGCACTCCGACGAAATGTTCACGTCGAACACCGGTGTCAAA
>NCJP01000416.1 GCA_002278985.1 Erythrobacter sp. 34-65-8 | reverse complement strand
AACAAGGGGATGGTCTCCCAGGTGGACAAGCGCCCGTTCAAACTGGGCGAAAACGTTGCCACTTCTAAAGGCTCGGTCGTTCTCCGCACCGAAATGATGGAGCTGATCCATTACGCGCCCACCACGGACGAGGTTTACGAGATCCCGCAGCTGACTATCCCGCCCCAGATCAACAAGATGTATATCAACGACTTGTCTCCGGAAAAGTCGGTGGTGAAGTACCAGGTCGACAATGGCATCCAGACCTTCGTGATTTCCTGGCGCAATCCGTCCAGGGAACAGGGCCACTGGGGCATGGACGACTATGTCCGCTCCTGCCGCGAAGCGATGGATGCGGTCAGCGCCATTACCGGGTCGGACCGGATCAATGTATCGGCCGGTTGTTCCGGCGGGCAGACCGCCGCGGTGGTCGCCAGCAAACTGGCTGCCGACGGGGCGGAAACGCTCAACGCACTCACCCTTATGGTCTGCGTGCTCCACCCCAAGCAGAACGATATCGAAGCCGGATCTCTGGTGACCGAGAACGGGATGCAGCTGGCCCGCCAGCGCGCCGCGAAGAAGGGTGTGATCAAGGGCGATGACCTGGCCCGCGGGTTCGCCTGGCTGCGGCCCAACGATCTGATCTGGAACTACGTCATCAACAATTACCTGCTGGGTGAAGATCCTCCGGCGTTCGACGTGCTGTTCTGGAACGCCGATGCGACCAATCTTTCGGCCAGCCTGATGGGCGATTTCCTCACCCTCTTCGAAACGCTCGCCTTCACCAAGAAGGGCGAAGTGGAGATGGCCGGCCACAAGGTCGATCTGTCAAAGGTCGATGCGCCACTGTTCATCCTGGGCGGGGTGACCGATCACATCACCCCGTGGAAGGCGACCTATCGCTCCACCCGCCTGTTCGGGGGCGGGGATGTGACCTACGTCCTGTCCCATTCGGGCCATATGCAGGCGATCCTCAACCCGCCGGGCAATCCCAAGGCCAGATACTACGTCCAGAAGGGCGACGGCGCGCTTCCCGAAAC
>NCJP01000415.1 GCA_002278985.1 Erythrobacter sp. 34-65-8 | reverse complement strand
GTCTGGCGCCAGGACTGGCGAGTTTGCGGGTGCGGTATCGGGCAGATCTCGCGACGGCGCGGGCGCGGCTTGCTCCGCCGGGCGTTGTTGCTCGGTCCGGTTAATTCTTTGCGCGCCGGCCGGATCAGCGTTGCGCGATTCGCGGATGGTGGTTTGTGCCGTTTCCGGCTCGCGGCTTGCTTCTGGCTGAATTTCCTGAATGGCTGGATCGCGCTCTGTCTCCGGGCGGATGATGCGCGGGGCAAGTACGACGCCGTTCTCCACATCGACCGGCCCTTGCGGCTGCGGTGTCTGCGCCGATGAGCGGCTTGGCTCCAGCTGGAAATCACGCAGTGAACCTGGCGCGGCAAAGGCGGGTTCACAAACAAGCGCCAGCAAGGTCGCAAGGGTCGGGAAGAAAATTCTTTTCGGCATCATCTGTGTTTACGGTCCAGCGGCGGGGGCGCTGAATAGTCTGTGAATGGGCACAAGGCTACAGGTGACTTGTGCGAAATGCGCGATCACGGCATCAGCGCAGCATGAGCGATACAGATTCTCGATCCGCCCCGAATGTCCAATATCTGGGCCAGCAGAGCCCGTTGCCCGCTTCTCCGGAGGAGGCGGTGCTGGATTATGTCCCCAATCCCCGCCCGCAGGCGCTATATCTGACCCGGTTTGTCTCGCCAGAGTTTACGTCTCTGTGCCCGGTGACCAGTCAGCCCGATTTCGCGCATCTGGTGATCGATTACGCACCTGGCGAGACCATTGTCGAATCGAAGAGCCTGAAGTTGTTCCTTGGCAGCTTCCGCAATCACAACGGTTTTCATGAAGATGTGACCGTGGGTATCGGACAGCGACTTGCCGAGGAAATGCAGCCCCGTTGGCTGCGGATCGGGGGGTACTGGTATCCGCGCGGGGGCATACCGATTGATGTGTTCTGGCAGACCGGCGCACCGCCCGAAGGGCTGTGGGTCCCGGATCAGGGCGTGGCAGGTTATCGCGGGCGGGGATGACAGCGGTGGTGGTGGATGGTGCCGGCT
>NCJP01000414.1 GCA_002278985.1 Erythrobacter sp. 34-65-8 | reverse complement strand
GCGCTTGCCTCTGGACCGGACGGCGTTGTCTGTGGCATTGGGCCGTGACAACGTTGTTCACATGGCGCTGGCCGATACGGGGTCGGCCGACAGGGTTTCTGAAATCCTTGCGCGCCTGCTGCATTTCCTGCGGGCACCAGAGTCCAGACCGGATGACGCGGAGGCGCAGGATGCGCCGCCACATGCGTCCATGTGATGACGAATTGATTTTTGAAGGATAGAGACGAGCTTTATGAGCGACGAAGACAAAAAACCGACGCGTACCCGCAAGCCGCTTGGCCTGAAGCGTCCGGTCGATGGTGCGGAAGTCAAGCAGACTTTCAGCCATGGACGGACCAACAAGGTTGCGGTGGAGGTCAAGCGCCGCCGCAAGCTCGTAAAGCCCGGTGAGGAAGTGGTTGCGGCGCCTCCGCCCCCGCCACCTCCTCCTCCGCCTGCTCCGGTCGCGCAGGAACCCGCGCCCAAGCCGCGCGCGTCAGCGGACGAGACTCCGCAGGAACGCGTGGCTCGTCTCCAGCGCGAGGCCGAGGAAGAGCGGCTGCGGATGGCCGAGGATGCCCGTCGCCGCGAAGAAGAAGAAAAGCGGCAGCAGGAACTGACCGAAAAACAGCGTCAGGAAGAAAACCGCAAGGCCGAAGCCGAGGCGGAAGCCGCTGCTGCTGCGCGCAAACAGGCAGAAGAAGAACCGTCGCTTGCGGCGGAAGAAATCGCGCCTGTGGAAGCCGGGCTTGCTGCGGATGCCGCGCCGGTTGAAGCCGAGCGGCAGGCGCCCGCCGCGCGCAAGTTCACCCCCGTTGCCCGTCCTGAACCGAAGCGTCCGGCGAAGAAGGAAGAAAAGCGCCCCGTCAAGACAGGCGTCAGTGCTGCTGACAAGCGCCGTTCGGGTAAGCTGACCGTGACCAAGGCGCTGAACGAGGATGAAGGCCGCCGTGCGCGCAGCCTCGCCGCGCTCAAGCGTGCGCGTGAAAAAGAACGTCGCGAACAGGGCGGGGGCTCCCAGAAAGCCCGTGAGAAGCAGGTCCG
>NCJP01000413.1 GCA_002278985.1 Erythrobacter sp. 34-65-8 | reverse complement strand
TCGGCCTGGGCCTGCTGGGCGGGTCTCTGGGACTGGCCATTGCCAAACATGCGCCACAGATTCGAACGACCGGTTATGATGCCGACCCGGCAGCCCGCACTGCCGCACGCGCACGTGGCCTTGCTGACACCATTTCCGACAGCGCTGCGGAGGCGGTTGCCGATGCCGATCTGGTAATACTGTGCGTGCCGGTTGGCGCGATGGGCTCTGCAGCAGAGGCTGTGCGCGATGGCTTGCGCAAGGATGCCATCATCAGCGATGTCGGCTCGTCCAAGCAATCAGTGGCAGAAGCGCTGGCCAGCGCCCTTCCCGGCCATTGCATCATCCCCGCTCATCCCGTTGCCGGAACCGAACAGAGTGGACCAGAGGCAGGGTTTGCCGAATTGTTCGAACACCGCTGGTGCATCCTCACCCCGCCTGAAGATGCGCCGCAGGACAAGGTAGATTCGCTCGCCTGCTTTTGGGAAAAGCTCGGATCCACGGTCGAAATCATGGATGCCGCGCATCATGACCTTGTTCTGGCCGTGACCAGCCACATCCCTCATCTCATTGCCTACACCATCGTCGGCACGGCTTCCGATCTCGAAGATGTGACACGCAGCGAAGTGATCAAATATTCCGCCGGCGGCTTCCGTGATTTCACCCGGATTGCCGCTTCGGACCCGACCATGTGGCGCGATGTATTCCTGAGTAACAAGGATGCAGTTCTCGAAATGCTGGGCCGCTTTACCGAAGATCTGACCGCATTGCAGCGCGCCATCCGGCATGGGGACGGAGATGCACTGCATGATCTGTTCACTCGAACCCGCGCCATCAGACGTTCGATCATCGAACAGGGACAGGATGATGCGCGCCCCGATTTCGGGCGCAAGGACCACTGATCAGTCGCGGTCGGCGGCAGGCTCATCGTTCAGCGCATTGATGGCGTCCAATACCCGCGCTTCCACTTCGGCGCGCGGCAGTCCCGGCGGGATCGGTTCGCCGAAGCGATATGTAATGATGCCGGGGCGTTTCCAGCGGCGGTG
>NCJP01000412.1 GCA_002278985.1 Erythrobacter sp. 34-65-8 | reverse complement strand
ATTGAGAGCCTTCCTGCCAAGCGGAAATTGCCGTTTCCGGAAACAGGAGAGCTTTGCCTGTCGCGATCCAACCACAATGGAGGATCACGATGCAGACGATCAACCCCGGAACGGGGCAGAAAACGATGATAAAACAACCCTCTAATGGTTTTCGGCGGTTGTCACCGGCGATGCTGGCGACGGGCAGGGTTGCGGAAAATTTCACCGGATTGTCAGACGGGGAGGGGGGGCCAGGGTCGATTTTGGCCGCGTTCAAGGCGGCTGCCCCTTATCTTGGCCTGTCGCCCCGCACGGTTCATGCGGTGGATTGGCTGTTCCGGTTCACCCAGAGGCAGGATTGGGAGTCTGGTAGCCGTCCGGTGGTATGGCCGTCTGCCTTCATGCAGGGCGAGGCGCTGGGGCTTAGCCTGAGCCAGGTAAAGGCGCTCAACCGTCACCTGGTCGAGCTTGGCTTGGTGGTGATGAAGGACAGCCCCTATGCCGCGATCGACGGCGCCGATGCTGTGGTGATCGTTACCGAGTGGGATGCCTTCCGGGCTTTGGACCTGCCGCGCGTGAAGCAATTGCTCAACGCTCCGGTGCTGGTCGATCTTCGCAATATCTACACGGCGGAAGATGTGCGCGCCGCCGGGTTCGAATACACCAGTATCGGCCGCGCCTGAGGCGGGTCAGACTGGATTGGCGCCGCCCAGCCAGTGGCGCCGGTCAGACCTGTCGCTGAGTTTTGCCAGCATCGCATAAATGACCGCAAGTGCAGACACTGCGCAGGCGATGACGATCAGCGCGCTTTCCTGACCGCCGCGGAAATAGATTGCCAGCAAGGCCCAGCAGAACACCGCTGCATACCAGGGATTTCCCCGGCTATGCCAAACTGCAAGGGCCGCGATTGTCCCGCCTACAAGCACGATTAGCGCGGTGATTGCGGGATAGGGGCCATCACCCCAGACACCGTGATAGACGAGCGAGGCAGACACGTTGACGATAGAAGCCGCTGTCAGCCACGCTGCCAGCGCGCTGAACGGCAAG
>NCJP01000133.1 GCA_002278985.1 Erythrobacter sp. 34-65-8 | reverse complement strand
CGAATTACTTAATTTTCGCTTCCTTGAACGCGACATGCTTGCGCGCAACCGGATCATATTTCCGGAATTCGAGCTTGCCGACCTTGCCGATGCCGACGCCCCGCTCAAGGCCTCCCGCGCTGCGCTCATGGATTGCGAGACTGGCTGCATCACGCCCGGCGAGGCGACGCTCATGGCGCTTGCGGCAGGCGAGGGCGACCGATTGTTCCAGTTTGCGCCGGTCGAATGCCTCGCGGCGCCCTTCGTTTTCCTCGGCGCCGCTCTTGACCACCACCACTTCGCGCAATTGCACCCGTTCAAATGTGGTGAAGCGTGCGCCGCAGCTGTCGCACTGCCGCCGCCGCCGGATCGAGGTGTTGTCCTCGGTCGGGCGGCTGTCCTTTACCTGGCTGTCGTCATGGGCACAGAACGGGCAGCGCATTTATCGTCCCGGATAGACGGGGAAGCGGGTGCAGAGTGCCTCGACCCGGCCGCGAACGCTTTCCTCCACCTGGGCATCGCCTTCGGGGCCATTCTTGGCGAGGCCGTCAACCACCTCAGCGATCAGCTTGCCGACTTCGCGGAACTCCTCGACCCCGAATCCGCGGGTCGTGCCCGCCGGGGTGCCGAGCCGCACGCCGCTGGTCACGAACGGGCTGCGCGTGTCGTAGGGGATGCCGTTCTTGTTGCAGGTCAGCCAGGCCCGGTCGAGGCCCTTTTCGGCGTCCTTGCCGGTCACGTTCTTTGCCGTGAGATCGACCAGCATCGAGTGGTTGTCAGTCCCGCCCGAGACGATCCGAAGGCCATGCTCTTCGAGGCTGGCGGCAAGTGCGCGCGCATTCTCGACCACGGCGCGGGCATAGGCCTTGAATTCGGGGCGCAGCGCCTCGCGGAAGGCAACTGCCTTGGCCGCGACCACATGCATCAGCGGGCCGCCCTGCAAGCCGGGGAAGACCGCCATGTTGAGCGGCTTGGTCAGCGCCTCGTCGTTCCACAGGATCACGCCCGAGCGTGGCCCGCGCAGGCTCTTGTGGGTCGTGCTGGTGACGATGTGGGCATGGGGGAAGGGCGATGGGTGCGCGCCCCCTGCCACCAGCCCCGAGATGTGGCTCATGTCGCACAGCAGGTAGGCACCGACTTCGTCCGCGATTTCGCGGAACCGCTTGAAGTCCCAGGTGCGCGAATAGGCGGTGCCGCCGCAGATGATCAGCTTCGGCTTGTGCTCGCGGGCGGTGGCAGCGACCTGATCCATGTCGATCTGCTCGTCGTCCTTGCGCACGCCATAGGCGACGGGGTTGAACCACTTGCCGCTCATGTTGACCGGCGACCCGTGGGTCAGGTGGCCACCCGAATTGAGATCCAGCCCCATGAAGGTGTCGCCCGGATTGAGCAGGGCGAGGAACACCGCCTGGTTCATCTGGCTGCCGCTGTTGGGCTGGACGTTGGCGAACTGGCAGCCGAACAGCTCCTTCGCGCGCTCGATGGCCAGCGTTTCGACCACGTCGGCATATTCGCATCCGCCGTAGTAACGCTTGCCGGGATAACCTTCGGCATACTTGTTGGTAAACACGCTGCCGGTCGCTTCGAGCACCGCGCGGCTGGCGATGTTCTCGCTCGCGATCAGCTCGATCTTGTTCTGCTGGCGTTTGAGTTCGTTCTGCACCGCAGCGGCAATTTCCGGATCGGCCGTGGCGAGGTCATCCTGCCAGAAGCGGGTCATCAGGTCGGCGGTGCTCATTTCAGCGGTGGTCATCGGAAAATGCCTCAGCAGCTGGGGGTGGAAAGCTTGTCGACGCGGCGCTGGTGCCGGCCTCCGGCAAACGGTGTCTCGAGGAAGGCGGTGACGCAGGCCTTGGCCATGTCGATCCCGGTCAGGCGCGCGCCCATGGCAAGGACATTGGCGTCGTTGTGTTCGCGGGCAAGAGCCGCCGAAAGTGGTTCGGACACCAGCGCGCAGCGCACTGCCGGGTTGCGATTCACCGCAATGGAAATGCCGATCCCGCTGCCGCACAGGGCAATGCCGCGCGTCGCCGTGCCGTCTGCAATCACCGAAGCGAGGGTGTAGCCGTAGTCCGGATAATCGACGCTTTCAGCACTGTCCGGCCCAAGGTCGGCCACTTCGTGACCGTGCTCGATCAACCAGTCGCGCAGTTCAGCCTTGAGGGCGATGGCAGCATGGTCTGAGGCTATGGCGATACGCATGGCGGCCCCATAGTGGCTCAGGCGACGTTCCGCCACCCCGGACGCGCGGGTTTTAGACTAGTTCGGCAGGATTCGCCTGGTCCGCAGCACCTTGACCGGCTGGGCCAGCATCTGCCCTTTCATCCAGCCTTCGCCCTTGTCGGGATCTGGCGGCAGAGCGTGGATCGCCTGGACCACGTCCATTCCCTCGACGACATATCCGAACACGGCATAACCGTTGCGCCAGACGGGATCGTCCGAGGCAGGGTCGGCATCAAGGCCGGTCTGGTCCTGCACCATGATCGAGAAGTCGCCGTTGGCAGTGCCCGGCTCGCCCATCGCCATCGACAGCGCGCCGTTGGTGTGGCTGAGGCCGGTGACCGAGGTCGGCTCATGCGGGATGCCGGGCAGAATGCGTTTGGGATCCCACTGGGTGCCGCCCTGGATCAGGCCATTGGGTGCGGGCTCCCGGTCAAGGTGCATGGCGCGGTAAAACACGACTCCGTCAAACCGCTTCTCATCGACATAACGCAGGAAGTTGGCCGCGGTGATCGGCGCGCGTTCGGTTTCGATCCGCACGGTAATCTTGCCGAGGGTTGTTTCCAGCGCGACCAGGTCGGTGCGCGGCGGTGGTGTTTCCTGCGCGGCAAGGGGAGCGGTCAGGAAGGCGGCGATTGCGAGGATGATTCGGCGGAGCATGGGTGCAAGTCTACTCGCTTATCCCGTCATTGCGAGCGGCGGCGCAGCATTTCGCGGTTCAACTGGCGGACGTCGGTCACCCCCATCAACCGCATTCCGCGTTCGATCTCGTCCTTCAGCAGTGTGAGCGCGCGCTCCACCCCGTCCTGCCCGGCTGCGGCGAGGGCGTAGAGATAGAGCCGCCCGCCCGATGCCGCAGTGGCTCCGGTAGCGAGCGCCTTGAGCACATGGGTGCCGCGCCGGACGCCGCCGTCGCAGATCACCTCGATCTGCCCGCCAACCGCGTCGATGATCTCCTCGAGCTGGTCGAACGGGGCGCGGCTGCCATCGAGCTGGCGCCCGCCGTGGTTTGATACCATGATCGCATTCGCGCCGATTTCCACGGCACGGCGGGCGTCGGCCACGCTCATCACACCCTTGAGGCAGAAGGTGCCGCCCCAGTCCTGCCGGATGCGGGCGGCGGTATCCCAGTCCATGCTGGTATCGAGCATGGTGTTGAAATACTCCGCGATACTCACCGCCTTGCCGGTGCCTTCGCTGACGTGGCTATCGAGGTTGGGCAGGCGGAACTTCTCGCGGAACATGTAGTCAAGCGCCCAGCGCGGGCGGGTGGCATAGGACCATACTGCGCGCGGGGTGAACCGGGGCGGGGTGGTGAAGCCGGACCGCTGGCACCGTTCCCGCTTGCCCGAAACGATGGTGTCGACGGTGAGTGCGATGGCGTCAAACCCGCTCGCCTTGCACCGCTCGATCATTGAGGTGTTGAGCCCCTTGTCCTTATGGACGTAGAGCTGGAACATCTTCGGTCCGCTGGTTAGTGCCGCGATCTCCTCAATGCTGACGGTCGCCAGGCTGGAGATGCCGAACCACAGGCCGAACTTCTCTGCCGCACGGGCCACCGCGCGCTCACCCTGCCAGTGGAACACGCGCTGGAGCGCGGTGGGGCTGAGGACAAGGGGCAGGGCGCTCTGCCGTCCCATGATCGTACAGCGGGTATCGATCTGTTCGACCCCGGCGAGCACGTTGGGGACGAGGTCCACATCATCGAACGCGGCGGTATTTCGGCGCCTGGTGAGTTCATCATCGGCAGCGCCGTCGATATAGTCGAACACCGGCCACGGCAGGCGCCGCTTGGCGAGGATGCGGAGATCGGCGATGTTGTGGCAGTCGGACAGGCGCATCCGGCGGCTCTAACAGCCCCGCGAGCGCGAACCAATCCATTCATGCAGGCTTCAGGTTTACAGACGTAATCGATACGCTTACACACGTAATCGAAGTGTCGGGAGTGCGTCTTGGCGGAACGGATCAGCGAAGCGGAACATGCCGTGATGGAGGCACTGTGGGAACGCAGCCCCCAGACGGCGACCGAAGTGTGCGAGCAGGTCTGCCGCGAGCGGGACTGGAGCTTGCCTACGGTCAAGACGCTGCTCTCGCGGCTGGTTCAGAAAGGTGCGATCGAGACCCGGCCTGACGGTCGGCGTTTCCTCTATTCGCCGCTGCTTGAGCGGGCCGATTATGTCGGCGAGGAATCGCAGCGGCTGGTTGACCGGCTTTTCGGCGGGCGGGCGGCGCCGCTTTTCGCCCACCTCGCCGAAGCGGAGGCTCTGACGCCGCAGGACATCGCCGAGATCGAGGCCTTGCTAAGGGAGCTGAAGCCATGACGGGCTGGCTTGCCGACACGCTGGTCTGGACCGGCGTGCTGATCGCACTGGTGCTGGTCCTGCGTCGACCGGTCGCGGCCCGGCTCGGGGCCCGGGCGGCCTATGCGCTGTGGCTGTTGCCGTTCGCGCGAATGGTGCTGCCACCGATCGAGCTGCCAGCGATGCTGGCTCCTGCACCGCAACCGCCGGAAACAATCTTCGTGCTGACTGGCGACGTCACCGCATTGGCGTCATCTGTGCCGGTGGCGGCCGAGCCGGTCGACTGGAGCGCGCTGCTGCTGGCATTGTGGCTGGGCGGGGCGGGGCTGTTCCTGTTTCGCCGGTTTGTGCTCTATGCGCGGATGCGGAGGGTCCTGCTGGCTGATGCCCGGCCGGTTGGCCAGTCCGGCGCCATAAGGCTGGTGGAAACCCCGGTCGC
>NCJP01000411.1 GCA_002278985.1 Erythrobacter sp. 34-65-8 | reverse complement strand
TGGCGGAACTGAACACAGCGCTACGCCGCCTGGCGCAGGACCCCCGCAATGTTGATGCCTTGCTGGATGCCGGCGGGGCCTCGCTCAAGGTGAATGATGTCGATGCAGCCATCGGGTTTTTTGGCCGTGCCGAGGAACTGTCCCCCTCCAATCCGCGGGTGAAGATCGGCCTTGCTGCTGCCTATACCCGCAAACAGCGTCCGATTGAGGCGTTGAAGCTGTTTGACGAGGCCGAAGCGGCGGGCGCCTCGACCGCAGAGCTCGCCAGTGACCGGGGGCTGGCATATGATCTTGTGGGTGACAATGTTTCAGCCCAGCGCCAGTATGAAATTGCCCTGGCGCGCGGCGATGATGCCGAAGCGCGGCGGCGACTGGCCCTGAGCCATGCCATTGCCGGGGATCGCGCCCGCTTTGAACAGGTGCTTGCGCCGCTGATTGCACAGGCCGATTCAGCCTCTTATCGCGCCCGTGCGTTTGGCATGGCCATTCTGGGCGAGGAAGCCGAGGCAGTGGCGATTGCCGAGGCCGTAATGCCGCGCAACCTCTCTGCCAGGATGACACCTTACCTGCGATACATGCCCCGGCTTACAGACGCCCAGCAGGCAGCAGCAGTGAATCTTGGTGTGTTCCCCCGTGCTGCGCAGATCGGTCGGGATGGTCCGCAGGTTGCGGCCTATACACCCCGCCAGACCACGCCCGGTGCTGATGCAAGGCTGGCGCCGCAGGGTGAACCTCTCGGTCCGCGCCCGCGCAACACAAATTCGCGTCGCGGGGCGGAACAGGGGCGTAATGCCAATGCCCGGACATTGGCCGGGGCATCCGACAAGGCAGCAGAACTGGCACCGGCGTTAACAGATGCGGGAGCTACGGCGGTGCAGCCCGCACCTGTTCCAGTGGCGCAGGCCGTGGTACCGCGCACCGAGATCGTCCAGCCCGAGCGGTCGCCGGTGATCCAGCCTGGCAGTGAAGCTGTTGCTGAACCGGCGCCCACCACGGGCAACATGGCGCCTGCGGCACTGCGTTTAGCCA
>NCJP01000410.1 GCA_002278985.1 Erythrobacter sp. 34-65-8 | reverse complement strand
TCACTTCAATGTCTTCAATCTCAATGTTCCCCGTCAGCGCCTATGACGTGACCCCCTGATTTTCCTCCAAGCTTGATTAGAGTCCGACCCATTGGAAGGACGGACAGATGAAGCGAACGAGGTTTACGGAAGAACAGATCATTGGCGTGCTGAAGGAAGCAGATGCGGGTGCGAAGACCGCCGATCTCGCCCGGCGGCACGGGGTATCTGAAGCGACGATCTACAACTGGAAGTCGAAGTACGGCGGGCTGGAGGTGTCCGAGGCCCGACGGTTGAGAGAGCTCGAGAGCGAGAACGCCAAGCTCAAGCGGCTGCTGGCCGACACGATGCTGGACAACGTTGCGCTCAAGGATCTTCTAGCAAAAAAGTTCTGACGCCCGCCGCCATGCGGGAAGCTGTGGCTCATCTCCAGGCCTGCCACGGGATGAGCGAGCGGCGGGCGTGCCGTGTCATCGATGCCGATCGCAAGAGCGTGCGTTACCGTTCCACGCGGGACGATGACGGCTCGCTTCGCGAGAAGCTGCGCGAGTTGGCCAACCAGCGTCGCCGGTTCGGCTATCGTCGGCTGCACATCCTGCTGCGCCGGGAGGGCGTGATGATCAACCGGAAGAAGACCCAGAGGCTCTACAAGGAGGAAGGACTGGCTGTCAGGCGGCGACGCAGCCGCAGGAGGGCCGTGGGGACCAGAGCGCCTGCTCCGGTGCTGGCGCTGCCGAACCAGCGCTGGAGCCTGGACTTCGTTCACGACCAGATGGCGTCGGGGCGCCGGTTCCGCGTGCTCAACGTGGTCGATGACGTGACCAGGGAGTGCCTGGCAGCGGTGCCCGATACCTCGATCTCGGGCCGCCGTGTCGTGCGCGAGTTGACCGAGCTGATAGCCCGGCGTGGCAAGCCCGGCATGATCGTCAGCGACAATGGCACCGAGCTCACCAGCAATGCCGTGCTGGCATGGTGCGGCGAGATCGGTGTGGAGTGGCATTACATCGCGCCGGGAAGACCGATGCAGAACGGCTATGTCGAGAGCTTCAACGGCC
>NCJP01000409.1 GCA_002278985.1 Erythrobacter sp. 34-65-8 | reverse complement strand
GGCGAAGCATTGATCCCCAGCTTGTGTTCGATGCTCACACAGCGCAGGTCGTTGCGCGCGCCCAGTGAGCCATCGTCATTGACGTGGTATTTGGGGACCAGAAACAGCGAAATCCCCCGGCTTCCTTCCGGGGCGCCGGGCAGGCGTGCAAGCACCAGATGGATGATGTTCTCCGCCAGATCATGCTCGCCCCAGGTGATGTAGATCTTTTGCCCCTCGATCAGATATTTGCCCGCGTGGGGGCCATCTTCAATCGGTGTCGCGGCAGCGCGCAGAGCGCCGACATCGCTGCCTGCCTGCGATTCGGTCAGGTTCATCGTGCCCGACCATTCCCCGCTCACCAGCCGGGGCAGATATTTAGCCTTTTGTGCCGCGCTGCCGTGATGTTCGAGGGCATCAATGGCACCCACAGAGAGCATCGGCAGGAGCGAGAAGGCCATATTTGCAGCGCCCAGATTCTCCAGCACGTTGCAGGCCAGGGTGAAAGGCAGGCCCTGTCCGCCAAACTCCTCTGGCGAGGCGATGGCGTTCCACCCTTGCTCCACATATTCACCATAAGCCTTGGCATATCCATCGGGCAGGGAAACCACACCGTTCACCAGCTTTGCGCCCTCCAGATCGCCGATCCGGTTGAGCGGGGCGAATTCTCCTGCCGCAAATGCGCCGACGCCTTCGACAATGGCTTCCACCATGTCATGCTCGGCGGCGGAGAAGTGCACCGATCTGGCCAGGTCCTCGATTCCGGCGTTAACGGTAATTGCCAGCAGCTGGTCCTGGATGGGCGGTGTAAAACTGGTCACAGGCAGTTCCTCTGAAAGCGGAATAGATGCGCGGAAGACGTGCGATTCTGTTGGATTTTGCAGCACCTCACCTATAGCGCAAGGCGATGAGCGACAAGGACGCTACGGAATGCATACTCGCAGACGCCGCCGGGGTTTCCCGCGCGGCGCAAATACTACGTTCAGGCGGTCTCGTCGCCGTTCCGACAGAGACTGTATACGGCCTGGCGGCGCGGGCGGACAGTAATGAGGCGGT
>NCJP01000408.1 GCA_002278985.1 Erythrobacter sp. 34-65-8 | reverse complement strand
ACCCTCGGCCTGCTGGCCGGTATCCTCCTTCCCGTGCCTGACGGCATGACGCGGGAAGCCTTAGTGGTCGCCGGACTGGTCGTCCTGATGGCGGCCTGGTGGATGACCGAGGCGATCCCGCTCACCGCAACCGCGCTGATGCCGTTCCTGGTCCTGCCACTGGCCGGGGTGATGGGGGCGAAGGACACCGCCAGCGCCTACTATGCCCCGATCCTGTTCCTGCTGCTCGGTGGAGCATTCCTGGCGCTCGCGATCGAGCGGACCGGCCTGCACCGGCGCTTGAGCCTCGCCATTCTCAAGACCATCGGCAGCGGCGGCGGACAGGGGCGGCTGCTGCTCGCTTTCATGCTGAGTGCGGCAATCCTGTCGATGCTCATATCGAACACGGCGACGGCGTTGATCATGATGCCGATGGCGCTGGCCGTTCTGGTTGGCGGGGGCCTGAAGCAGGGCGATACGGAAGGCCTGTCGGGCGCCTTGCCGATGGGGATTGCCTTTGCCGCCAGCATTGGCGGGCTTGGCACCATTGTCGGCTCACCAACCAACGGAATTGCCGTCGCGCTGCTTGACGAAATGCTGGGGATGGAGATCAGCTTCGTCGAATGGATGGCTTACGGGGTGCCCGTGGTTCTGGTTGGCATCCCGCTGGCCGCATTCATCATCGCCCGGGTGCAACGGGTCTCCGCCCATCCTTTCGACGTGGGCGCGGCGCGGGCCGCGATTGACGATCATGCCCCGTGGACCAGCGCGGAAAAGCGCCTGATGCCGGTCATCGCCCTCGCCTTCGCCGCCTGGGTCACGCAATTGTGGGTGGCGCCGCTGCTGCCCGGTGACAGCTGGACCGACGGCACCATCGCGATCATCGCGGCGCTCGCGCTGTTCCTCGTCCCCGACGGGACGGGTCGCCCGCTGCTGGTGTGGCAGGAGGCCGACCGGGCCCCATGGGGCGTGATCCTGATGTTCGGGGGCGGGCTTGCTCTGGCAGCAGGGATGGAGGCATCCGGTCTGGCCGAATGGCTCGGACAGGCCCTGCTGCC
>NCJP01000407.1 GCA_002278985.1 Erythrobacter sp. 34-65-8 | reverse complement strand
GCAGGTCACACGGTGGAATTCGCTGTCCTTGGCGGTGTAGCCGTTCTCGTCCTTGTAGGTCTTGCCGTCCTTGTCGCGTGCAGGACGATCGGTGACGACGGTGATCCCGGTGACGCTGGTGCCGCCCTTGGTCTCGCGGGTGTCGGGATCGCGGGCGATGCGGCCGGTGAGGATTGCGATATTGGTCATGATGAAATTCCTTCAGTTCCTCAAACCGGAGACCATCTCCGGCTTGCGAACATCCAGAAGAAGCAGGGCATGGGAGGACTGCACCGCAGGCCTGAAGGGCCGAAGGGAAACCTGTTCATGACGGGTGGTGCGGGCAGGCGGCGAAGCCGCCAACACGGCCGGAAAGGAACGGGTTGCGGCTCCTCAGCTGACCTGGTTCAGGACTGTTCGCGAAGAAAGCCGGATGGGTATCGGGTGCGGGTCTGAAGGTGCCAGGACCCTGCTGCAATCAGCTTACCTCATTGCCTTCCGATGCCGCCAGGAGATCCATGAAGTTGCGGGCTGCTTCCCGGTCTTCCTCGTTCTCGAAGGCCACGTCGAGGTCGGGGGCAGACCCGAGCAGGTAGAGCATGGCCCACAGGGCAAAGCGTTTTCCCCGGTCCTGCTCCAGACCGAGATCGACCTGGCATCGCTCGATCCCCGAGGCCAAGGTTTCTGCGCCAGTCGCTCCAGGATCGGCAGTGCCAAAATAGCGGATGAGAAGCGTATCAAGGTCCATCGCACTCTTTTCGGTTCATCGGTCGGGCCGCGGCGAGGAAGGCCAGCATTCGTGGCCCGGTCATGCGTCGCTCAATCAGCGGTGGGTTGCTCGCGAAGCCGCCGGGCGCGCTCGACGAAGTGCTCCATCTGGGTGGCGGCATGCAGGGTAAGCGGATGCGGCTTCGCATCGGCACGCGGGGATATGAATTCCGCGATTTCTTCGATTGCTGCAAGCTGATCGGCGCTGGCCTTCGACAGAAGGCCGAGCACCATGTTCTCAAGGGCGATCACCCTGATGCGCAATTGGATGATCTCGGCATCGGAAAGTGGC
>NCJP01000406.1 GCA_002278985.1 Erythrobacter sp. 34-65-8 | reverse complement strand
GCGCGCCAGATCGGCCCGGCCATGTCCGAGGTGCTGACCCTGGGCTTTGCCGACACGGCAGGCGAGGTGGTGCTGTTCGCGCCGGATGTGAAAGTGCCGGACGGTTCGCGCCTGTTCTGAACGCGGGTTTGCTTGACGGCTGCTTGACGAAGTTGACACCCTGTCAAGTTTGGCGAATGGACATAACTATCTGTTATAAAAATAATAAAATGCATAGGCACGCTGCGCCCTTTCGCAGGGAGGTCCCCGGGGGGGGTGGCGCCGTTCGGGGTCCGGTTAGCAGGGCACGCAAGGGAAGCGGGATCGACCATCGCCGAGCATGAGCCATATTTCTGCGGTGTAGGAAAATGGTTTTGCGCTGAGGTCGGCCTCGGGTCGGTGCGGTCAGTCCTCCACCAGCGCCACGGCCCTGATCCAGCCCGCGCTCGCGCGTTCGATCTTCACCGGGAAGCAGCTCACGGTGAAGCCGTGCGGGGGCAGGGCGGCGAGATTGGTCAGTTTCTCGATCTGGTAATAGGGCCGGATGCGCCCGGCCTTGTGGCCTTCCCAGATGATCGAAGGGTCGCGCGTCTCGGCCCAGCGCTTCGCGGTGTGGCTGAACGGCGCATCCCAGCTCCACGCATCGGTGCCGACCACTTCGATGCCGCGTTCCGTCAGCCACAGCGTCGCTTCCGCACCGAGGCCGACGCCCTGGTCGGTGAAATTCTCCGTACCGTAGACTGCACCCGACTGGATCAGCACGATGTCGAGCGGTTGCAGGTCATATCCGATCGCTTCGAGCGCCTGTTGAACCTCCTGTGCGCTGACCACGTGGCCATGCGGCAGGTGGCTGAAGTCGAGCTTCACGCCGGGGCGGAAGAACCGGTCGAGTGGCGCTTCGTCGATGCTGGGGGCAGGGGTCGCGCCCGAATCCGTGGTCGAATGGTAATGCCACGGCGCGTCCATGTGGGTGCCGTTGTGGGTGGACAGTTCGACGAATTCGACGGCCCAGCCTTCGCCATCGGGCAGGTCGGCCTGCTCCAGCCCGGGGAAGAACATG
>NCJP01000405.1 GCA_002278985.1 Erythrobacter sp. 34-65-8 | reverse complement strand
GAGACAACAGCTGTCGGTCGAATTCGGCGCTATCGCAACGGGCGTGACAAGCGCGCGCCGCCATTCCGACCACATGGAACAGCGGGTTAACCGAGAGCAGGCGGGTGTCCTTGCCCCAACTCCTTCGCAAGGCCATCGCGATGGCGGCCGTGGCAACCGCGGTGCCCGATTGCAGGCAGCCCTTGGGCTTGCCGGTCGTGCCGCTGGTGTACATCATGTAGAGCGGGCGGTCCGGGTCGAGGGCGGGCATGGGTCGGGCGGGCTGCTCGGCCGAGACGATCGCTTCGAAAGTGCCCTGCGGGTCATGCCCCTCATCGACGATGATCAGCGCGCCGGTTTCGCTTTCCGCCAGCAGCGGCGCGAAACGCGGGTTGGCGAAAGTCATCGCGACCTCGGCATTGCCCATGATCCAGCCGATCTCGCCCGGCGCGAGCCGCCAGTTGAGCAGAACCGCAATTGCCCCGATCCGGCCGCAGGCGAGCAGCGTGGTGACGAACGGCGCGCCGTCGGTCAGCAGCAGGGCCACCCGGTCACCCGGGCCGATCCCGCGAGCCAGCAGCCATTGCGCCATCCGCCCGGTCCGCTGGTCCAGCTCTGTCCAGGTGAGACGTTGATGCCCGTCAATGCTGGCCTCGCGCGCCGCATAGATCGCGGCATTCGCTTTCAGCAGGGTGTCGAGCGAAAAATCGCGGGCGGGCATCTGCATCCTCCTTGATCAGGCGGGATAGGATGGGCCGGGCGGGGCCGCCATTGCCATTTTTCGCGGGGGCCTCAGCCCGCTTCGGTCTTCAGGTCCAGCCCGCACTGGCTGCAGGTCCGGTTGGGCCAGGGCAGGGCGATCCGCCGCCTTACGAACAGATTGCTGCCGCAGCGCGGGCAAGCGAAGCGCGCAAGGCGGCGGTTTGCTGCGAACAGCACCAGGGCGGTTATCGCGAAGGGCAGGATGCTGTGGCCAAAACTGCGTTCGAAGAAGATCGTCGCGATCACCCCGAAGGCGGTGATTCCCAGCAGCAGCCGCACATGGGCCTTGGCGGCGCGGT